>JAVHXX010000328.1 GCA_031119595.1 Patulibacter sp.
GTCTCGGCCTGCTCGACACCTGGGTGCAGTTCATCTTCTCCGGTGCGACGACCGCGCCGCTGCCGGACCCCGCGCCGACGACCCCGACCACGCCGTCGTCGCCCGGTGAGGGTGGCGTCGGCCTGACGATGGCGACGCCGTCGATCGGCGCGCCCGTGCTGTCGCAGGTCGTGGCGCGCCCGCCGGGATACGGCGTCGCGCGCGGACGTGTGTGGCCCGACGGCGGTGGCCATGTGGTGCGCCTCCAGCTTCGCGACGGCCACCGGTGGCGCACGTCGATCCGCGTCACCGCGGACTCCTCCGGCCGCTGGACGTCGCTCCTGCCGCTCGGCACGAAGTACCGCGTCGTCGCGCTCGGCGTCGCCGGCCCGACGGTCACCGCCCGCAAGGGCTGAGGTCACGAGAGGCCTCATACGGCGTGTCCCGACGTCGCATGAGGCCCTCTCGCTCACCAAGCCGGCGGTCGGAGAATCCACCGGCTCCGGGTCGCCGTGACCACGAGTGTCCAGCTCGGAAGGTCGGGCGGCCCGATCTCCGCCACACGCCCGGGCACGTGTCCTTGTTCCGGTGTGCGGCGAAAGTCTCTTTTTCGGCTGCTTCCGCAACCTAAGAAGAATCAAGGGGACGGTGGTGGTCACTTCCGGGCGCTCCTCGCGCTGCGGTACCACCGGGGACCAGTGCTTCAAGGGCGCCCGGGCCGTAGCGTGAAGGCGCGGGCGCACAGGCGCTCGCACGAGGCTTGCGGGATGGCGCGTCGGCACCGGGGGCGGGGCCCGGGCGGCCCCCAGAACGACGAAGGCCCCGCTCGGCATGCCTCTCAGGCCGAGCGGGGCGGAGGCGCGAGCACGTGTGCCGAGGATGTCCCGTCCCAGGAATCCTCTCTCGTCAGCTCAAGCGTCTCTCGGACGTCGTCGTGTGGGTTCGTCGTGGTGTCTCCTCGTGGTCGTGGTGATGGAACCGGGCGTGAGCCCCCGTCGGCTCGTCCCCCGGCGAAGTGGTTCTAGGACGCGGCTCCGGCCGGCGTGGTCGCGCCCGGCGCGCCGTTCGGAGGACCGCCGGCCGGCATCAGGGCCTCGAAGGCTTTCTGCACCTTCGACTCGGAGAGCCCGAGCGACTTGGCGATGGCCGCGTAGCGCTGCGTCTGCATCTGCTGGAACTGGGCCGGATCGCGGCCCGGGGTGGTGCCGCCGGCACCGCCGGGGGCGCCACCTTGCGGGGGCGTCGTGCCGTTCGGCGGGCCGCCCTGCCCGCCGCCCTGGCGGTTGCCGAAGTTGGGGGTCGCCGCCTGGATCGCCGCCTTGAGCTTGGTCTCGGAGACGCCGAGCGTCTTCGCGAGCGCGGCGGTGTCGAGGTTCGCCATGCCGAAGCCGCCGCGACGACCGCCGGGCGTGGTGCCCTGCGGGCCGCCTTGCTGGTTGCCGTTGCCCGCCGATGCGGTGTTGGTGGTGCTGCTCGAACCGCAGCCGGAGAGGGCGGCGGCGAAGGCGACACCGGCGATGGCGATCGCCGAGCGCGTGGGTTTGATCGTGATGCTCATGTGGGTCCTTGGGGCGCCTGGTGCGACGCCGGTGATCCACAAGGTGACGCCGCACCCTCGGAGTGCCGTCGGAGGTTCCTCAGGATTTGCTGAGAGTCACGTCAGGTGGGCACGTTCGTCCGGTACAACGGATCGCGCGCTCCGTTTCACGACACGCGCACGCGGATCGCAGTAGCGTCGGGGAGCGATGTCTACGCCTGCCGCCGCTGCACCCGCCGGAGGCGCCGAGCTGCACGGCCGCGCCCTCGCGACCGTCTTCGGCGCCCTCATGCTGGGCATGTTCCTGGCCGCACTCGACCAGACGATCGTGTCGACGGCACTGCCCACGATCGTCGGCGACCTCGGCGGCCTCAACCACCTCTCCTGGGTGGTCACGTCGTACCTGCTCGCATCGACGGCGTCGACACCGCTCTACGGCAAGCTGGGCGACATGTACGGGCGCAAGCCCGTGTTCCTCGCGGCCATCCTGATCTTCCTCGCCGGCTCGATGCTCTCGGGCCTGTCGCAGACGATGGGCGAGCTGATCGGTTTCCGTGCGATCCAGGGCATCGGTGCCGGCGGCCTGATGGTCGGGGCGCAGGCGATCATCGCCGACATCGTCCCGCCGCGTGACCGTGGCCGCTACATGGGCCTCATCGGCTCGGTCTTCGCGGTCGCGTCGGTCGCGGGCCCGCTGCTCGGCGGCTTCCTCGTCGACTCGCTCTCGTGGCAGTGGGTCTTCTACGTGAACATGCCGATCGGGGCGCTCGCCGTCCTCGTGGTCACCTTCAAGCTCCACCTGCGCACTCCGCCCACGCCGCACGCGATCGACTACCTCGGCGCCATCCTGCTCACGGCCGGGGTCAGCGCGATCGTGCTCCTCACCACGTGGGGCGGCAACGAGTACGCGTGGGGCTCCGTCCAGATCATCGGTCTGGGTGTCGTCGGCGTGGTGCTGCTCGGGTTCTTCGTCGCGCAGGAGTCGCGCGCCGAGGAGCCGATCATCCCGCTCGGGCTGTTCCGGTCCGCGGTGTTCCGCGTCGCCACCTCGCTCGGCTTCCTCATCGGCATGGCGATGTTCGGGGCGATCACGTTCATCCCGCTCTTCCTGCAGCTCGTCTACGGCGTCAGCCCGACCGGCTCGGGCCTGCGCACCCTGCCGCTCATGGCCGGCCTGCTCGTCGCGAGCATCTCGTCCGGCCGCGTCATCAGCCGGATCGGGCGGTACAAGGCGTTCCCGATCGCCGGCACGGCGTGCACGGTCCTCGGCATGTTCCTGCTGTCCCGGCTCAACGCGAACACGGCGCCGTCGATGGCCTCGCTCGACATGCTCGTCGTCGGCATCGGGCTCGGGCTCACCATGCAGGTGTTGGTGCTCGTGGTCCAGAACGACTCGCCGCCGCAGCACATCGGCGTGGCCACGGCGACCGCCACGTTCTTCCGGTCGATGGGCGGTTCGCTCGGTGTCGCGATCTTCGGCGCGATCTTCGCCGGCCGCCTCGCGGACAACCTCAAGACGCTCCCGCCGGACGTCGCCGCGAAGTTCGGTGGCGGCGGGTCGATCCAGCCGAAGGTCGTCGACGCGCTCCCGTCGAACGTCCGCGACAGCTTCCTGCTCGCCTTCGTCGACGCGCTCCAGCCGGTCTTCATCGTGGGCGCGAGCCTCGCCGTCGTGGCCTTCCTCTTCTCCCTGATGCTCAAGGAGATCCCGCTGCGCGGCTCCACCTACAAGACCGCCGAGGTCTCCTCCGAGGCCGCCGTCGGCGGCACGGGCACCGAGGCGATCATCGCCGACCGTGAGGGTGCCCCGCCGACCGTTGGCGGCGACGCGAAGCCCGAGCCGGCGGGCACGACGCCAAGGTAGGCGTTCAGCGCACCTGCCGGCATTTCATGTTGCCGTTCTTGATGCGGTGGCAGTGCGAGCCTCGGTGGAACTTCGCCATGAGTGCGTCGTGAGATGTGGTGCGGATCTTCGTGCCCGGCGCTGGGTGGATCTTCAGCAGGGCTTCGGTCGCCGGCGTGACCGGCAGGCGTTCGTAGGCCGTGAAGTGGACCTCGAAGGCGCCGAGGGCGGCCCACGTGAGGCGCGCCTGCTGGGACCACTTCCTCAGGCCGCTGGCGAGCGGGTGGTAGCGCAGCCGTACCGGCGCGAACGTCGACGCATCGACGTCGGCTTCGACGCCAAGTTTCGGCTGGCCCTTGGAGAGCGGGACGATGCCGACGAGCCTGCGCACGGCGTGTCCATCAACCGAGGCAGTACCGATGTCGCGGACGTCACCGCGGTCGAGGAGCTCGCGGATCGTCGCCACGGGGTCCGATGCCGCGTGGGCGCCGGCGCCGACCATCGCGACGACGGTCGGTGGACGGCTCACGACGCCGGTCGGGCTGAATCCGGTGATCACCGACATCAGCTTTCCGCGCGGGTCGTACGTGCTCTGCGCGCCATCGGCGTAGGCGAACTCTTCCGGAGTGGAAGAACGGGGCATGTCGCTCGCACCGCCTCGCCGGACCTGGTCATCGGTGAACGACTGCCTGACCCGCCAACGCATCGGCGAGGTCGCCGACCAGGTGTCGTTGATGGTCGTCATGCCCTTGGCGCCACCGGGCGATGCGTCCGGCCACCGTGCCTCGGTGCGCACATGGAGCACGTAGGCGCCCGGTGCCACGGCGGCCCGAGCCTCGGAGATCACATCGAGGCCCTTGCCGCCGATCCCGAGGGCCAGCGCGGCAGTGATTCCTGCAGCAGCCAACGCGCCACAGGCGGCCGCCACACGCCACGGACGGATCGCGGCGCCAGGGAAACGAGAGCTCGACCGAGTCGTCGCTGCGGCCGCCTCCAGGTCGGCGCTGAAGTGGTCGGCGAAGTCATCGAAGGGCGTACGGTCGGTCATGGCTGGAGGGCCTCCTGCACTCCGCGCGGATCGAGGAGGTCGGCGAGGGTCTTCAGACCGCGCGACATGCGGGCGCGTGCCGCCGGCTCCGAGATCGAGAGCCGGTCGGCGACATCGGAGTAGGGCAGCTCGTCGATCACCCGCAGGGTGAGCGCCTCCCGGACGTCGTCCGAGAGTGCGGCGACGGCCTCTCGGAGCTCGCCGCGGAGCTCCGACAGGCCGGCACGTCGGACGACGTCGGCCTCGAGTTCGGGCGTGACCGGCGGCCGCTCGATGCCGAGCCGCTGCATGGCGCGGCGTTCGGCCTGGCCGCGGCGGTAGTAGTGCGAGAGCTGGTGCCGGGCGATCTGGAAGAGCCAGGCGCCGGCCTCGGCGTCGGTCGTGCCGCGGTACCGCCCGGCGCTGAGGGTCGCCTGCGCGAACGTCTCCGACCACAGGTCGAGCGCCACCTCGGGATCGGCGGTGCGGCGGGCGAGGAACACGAGCAGGTCGTCGCGATGCCGTGCGACGAGCGCGGCGATGTCGAGCGATGGGGCGGGCATCCACCTCCGAGGTGCCGCAAGGGGCGCGGGCTGTGACATGACCTCGCAGGATCGGTCATCCGCCAGGTCGTCGGGGCGGGTCAGGTGACGTGGCGCACATTGACTCGGTGCATAAATGCACTGAGTCCACATTTCGCGTACCGTCTCGATGGTGAGCGCGCCCTCCGTTACGCCCGGCCTGCGCGAGCGCAAGAAGCTCGCCACGTGGCGCTCGATCCGCGCGGCGGCCCTCGAGCTGTTCGCGGCATCGTCGTTCGAGGCCGTGTCGGTCGAGGAGATCGCGGCGGCGGCCGGCATCTCGAAGACGACGTTCTTCAACTACTTCGCCACGAAGGAAGCCGCGGTCCTCGACCCCGATCCCGAGGCTCCGGACCACTGGCGTGCGCTCATGGCGGAGCGTCCCGAGGGCGAAGCCCTGTGGCCGGCGGTGCAGGTCGTGGTCCTCGGCTACCTGGAGACCTACTCCGACC
>JAVHXX010000329.1 GCA_031119595.1 Patulibacter sp.
GGCGCGGTCTGGGCGGGGGCGACCGGATGTTGCGGTGCGACCGCCGCGGGCTGTGGCGCGGCCTCCACCGGCGGCTCCGCGGGGAGGTCGCGGTGGGTCGGGGTGGCCCACGCGGGCGAGGTCTCCTGGCCGATCGACGGGTCGACGGCCTCGAACTCGGTCGTCTCGCCCTCTTCGTCGTCGTGGTGATGCGGCTCGGCGCCGCGCGCCGGCGGCTGCGGACCCCACGCGGGACTCCACGCCGGATCCGGCGACGGCGCGGGCGGCGGCGAGGACGCGTGCACCACGTGCGGCTCGTGGAGATCCGGATGGAGCTCGTACGACGCAGTCGCGGGATCCTCGTAGGGCGCGCGCGGACCCGGCACCTGGCCACCGGCCGCGGGCGACCCGAGCCCGGGCGGCGCCACTGAGTGGCCGCCCGGCAGTGGGGCGAGGTCGTCGATGAGGCCGATCGGCTGGCCGAGCGCGAGCGTGCTGCCCTCGGGCACGAGGATCCGCAGGACGCCGCTCTCCGGCGCCTCGTACGGGAGCGTGGCCTTGTCGGTCTCGATCTCGGCGATCTCCTGGCCGCGCGTCACCGGCGCGCCGTCGGGCACGAGCCAGCTCACGACGGTGCCTTCTTCCATCGACTCCGAGAGCCGGGGCATGACGAGTTCCACGGCCACGACCACCGACCTTACCTAGGGCGACTGCGGAACCCCGCTGGACCTGAGCCCGGTTCGACTGCCGCGACGGCCTGCGGCGGCCTGCGGCGTCAGCGGCCGAGCGTCTTGAGCGCGGCGGCGGCGACGGCGCGGGCGTCGGCCTGGGCCGCGCGCTCGAGCACGCGGCTGTAGCCGACCGGTGCATCGGCGCCGGTCACGCGGAGCACGGGCGCGTCGAGGTGGTCGAAGGCGTGTTCCTGGACGAGCGCGGCGATCGTCGCCCCCACGCCACCCTGCGGCCAGCCCTCCTCGACCACCACGAGGCGGTTCGTGCGCTGCACGGACGCGATGATCGCCGGGAGGTCGAGCGGGCGCAGCGTCCGCGGATCGATGACCTCCGCGGACACGCCGTGCTCGCGCTCGAGGACGTCGGCGGCATCGACGGCGGTGCGGGCGCCGCGCGAGATCCCGAGGAGGGTGATGTCCTGCCCGGGGCGCCGCACGACGGCCTCCCCGAACGGCACGAGCACGTCGCCGTCGGGCACCTCGCCCTTGAGGCCGTAGAGCGACTCGTGCTCGATGAAGGCGACCGGGTTCTCGTCGCGGATGGCGGTCTTGAGCAGGCCCTTCGCGTCGGCGGGAGTCGACGGGGCGGCGATCAGCAGCCCCGGGATCTGCAGCAGCATCGCCTCGAGGGAGTGCGAATGCGTGGGCCCGAGCTGGTGCCCGCTGCCCTGCGGCGTGCGGATCACGAGCGGCACCGAGAGCTGGCCGCCCGAGGCGAAGCGGGTCTGCGCGGCGCTCACGAGCACCTGGTCGAGGGCCCGCAGCGCCGCGGTGATCGTCATGAGCTCGACGACCGGTCGCAACCCGACCAGCGCGGCGCCGACCCCGAGGCCCACGGCGGTGCTCTCGGCGCTCGGGGTGTCGCGGATGCGCGCCTCGCCGTAGTCGGCGAGCAGGCCCTTCGTCACCTTGAAGGCGCCGTCGAACAGGCCGATGTCCTCGCCGATCAGGATGACGCGCTGGTCGCGGTCGAGCTCCTCGCGCAGGCCCTGGTTCAGCGCCTCGCGGTACGTGAGCGTGGTGGTGCTCACGGCTGCACCTCGCGCTCGTGCGGGGCGACCTCGGCCTGGGTCGTGGTGCCTCGCGCATCGACGCCGTACCAGCCCGGTTCGCCGCCGTGGAGCACGTAGAGCTCGTCGTAGAGCGACCCGGCGGCGGGGTGCGGCGAGCGGCCGGCGAAGCTCACGGCCTGCTCGATGCTCGAGTTGGCCTGCATCTGGATCCGTGCGCGCTCGGAGGAGTCCAGGAGGCCGACCTCCACGAGCCGGTCGCCGAACTGCGCGAGCGGGTCGCGGGCCTTCCACGCGGCGACCTCGTCCTTGTCGCCCTTGATCTTCGCCGCGGACATCGCGCCGGTGGGCGCGCGGTGGTTGGTCGCCTCGACGAGCACGGGGCGGCGCTCGGTGCGCGCGATCCGCACGGCCTCCGCGCAGACGGCCTGCGTGTCGAGGATGTCCATGCCGTTGCAGGCGAGGGTCTTGATGCCGAAGCCCTCCGCCTTGCGGACGAGATCGGCGGCGGCCGCGGCGGCATCGCCGGGCGCGGCGTAGCCACCGAGGCTCCGGGTGACCACGAGCACCACCGGCAGGTTCCAGATGGCGGCGAGGTTGAGCGACTCCGCGAAGGCGCCGTTGCTCGTGGCGCCGTCGCCGAGGACGCACATCGTCACCTCGGCGCGGCCCTGGTAGGTCGACGCCATCGCCGCGCCGGCCGCGACCGGGAGGTGTCCGCCGACGAGGCCGAAGCCGCCGAGGAAGCGCCGTTCGACGTCGGTGACGTGCATCGCGCCGCCGCGGCCGTGGCACACGCCACCGACCCGACCGAAGAGTTCCGCCATCACCCGGCTGGGCTCGGTGCCGCGCGCGAGCGCATGCGCATGGGCGCGGTAGGTGGTGAGGAGCCAGTCCCGGTCCTCGAGCGCGCGGGACGCGCCGACGATGGTCGCCTCCTCGCCCACGGCAAGGTGCAGGAAGCCGCCGATCTGCCCGGCGGCGTAGAGCTCGCCTGCCCGCTCGTCGAACCGGCGGATCAGCTGCATGGCGGCGAGCCACTCGCGGGCGATGGCCGGGTCCGGCAGCGGGCGCTGATGGGCGCTGGTGACCGGGGTGTTCACTGCGTGAAACCTACCCAGCGTGCCGGGTGCCTTCCTGCACGCGCGGTCGCAGTGGCCCCTCCGGGCCCGACGCCGGCGCGCCGTCGCGACGCGCCACGGCCCGGCCCGGGACCGGTCGGCGGTGGCGCGTAGACGGTTTCCTGGCCGATCGATCGACAAGTCCTAATGGGTGGACCAGACCGCAGTCGCGCCTACGCTCGTCGGGTCGGAATGCGCCAACGCCCCGATTCCACCCGGTAATCGCACTGACCTGCGCCACGCCGCCTGAGGTATGACCGCGGAAAGAGCGCCAACAATCCGATGAACCTCATTACTGTGCAGGCGATTCGCGTCGATGATGTCTGGGTGGCTGGCCACGACATCTTCGCGTTCGACGACACGGAGCGAGCGCGCACCCTCGACTTCGCCCGTCGCCTGCGCAAGGTGCGGTTCCAGGCCCTCCTGGTGCTCCTGCCGGTGGTCGCCTTCGGCGTCGTCACCTACGGCTGGGACATCCTCGCGCCCGTCGCACTGCTGCTGATCGCCTTCGGTGGACTCGGTGCCGCCGCCGGCCGGATCGCGCGGCCGGAGCTCGCGCTCGTCGGCATGCTGCTCGCGGCGCAGGTCGCGATCGTGCTCTGGCTGGCCCTCGCGAACCAGTACCGGCTCGACCAGCTCGGCCTCTTCATCCTTCCGGCGACCGCCGCCTGCATCCTGCTGCCGAAGCGGCTGATGGTGCTCTCCACGCTGTGGAGCGCGGTCGTGATGGTCGCCACCGCCGTGGCCCTCGAGCCGCACACCGTGAGTGCGCAGCCGCCGATCCTGTTCCTGCCGCTCGGCGTGATGCTGTGCGTGGCGCTGCCGGCGTCGATGATCCGCCAGCTCGAGATCGACTCCCGCGACACGGCGATGATCGACACGCTCACGGGTGCGCTCAACCGCCTCGCCCTCGAGACGCGCATCGCCGAGCTCACCGCGCAGGCGCACGTGCTGCCGCTGCGGGTCGGGGTGATCATGGGTGACCTCGACCGCTTCAAGCTCGTCAACGACGAACTCGGCCACGACGCCGGCGACCTCGTGCTCCGCGAGACCGTCCGTCGGATGCGTCGCGTGCTCGGTCCGCTCACGCCGGTGTACCGGGTCGGGGGCGAGGAGTTCGCCGTGCTCATGGCCGGGGCCGAAGAGGAGGACGTCGCGGCCGTCGCCGAGCGGCTCCGCGAGGCGGTGCGCGACGAGACCATCGGCGACCGCGACGTGACGATGTCGTTCGGGATCGCCGCCGGCACGCTCGACGCCCACCCGGTCGGCCGGATCCTCGAGGTCGCCGACGAGGCGCTCTATCGCGCGAAGCGCGCCGGGCGGGACCGGGTCGCGGCGGCGAACCTCACGCCGATGTCGGTGGTGCGCGAGCGTGCCGGCGACGGCATCGGAAGGGCCGCGGGCGCGCCGGAGGCCTCGTCCGTGCCGGGCGGCACCGAGCCGACCGAGGTGTACGTCGCCCCGGTCGCCGTCGCCCTCGGGTCGGACCGGGGCAACTGGATGGTGCGCGGCGACTTCGAGCGCGACCACATCCGCGAGTCGGCCCGGGCGCTGTCGACCACGCACCACGGTGCGCTCGGGTTCACGCTGCTCGCCCTGGTCGCGAGCATCCCGTGGATCGGCTGGCACCTCATGGTCCCGGCCGCCTTCACGACCGTCGCCTACCACCTCACCGAGCGCCGGATCGACCGCATCCGTCGCCCCGAGTTCGCGCTCAGCGGTGCGTGGCTCCTCGTGCAGCTGAGCATCCTCGCCGGCGCCGTCATCGCCGATCCCGGCGAGCCCTACATGCTCGTGCTCTTCACGCCGCTCATGATCGGCATGACCGCCGTGCTGCCGACCCGCGGCGTCGTGATGAACTCGGCGATCACGGTCGCGCTGATCGTGGCCGGCGCCGTGCTCGCCCGCCCGGACCTCTTCCACGCCGCGAACTTCGGGCTCGCGGGCGCGCCGGTGCTGATCGTGATCGGCATCGCGCTCATGAGCTCGGTCACCGGCCGGTCCGCGATCGAGCACCGCACGCTCGCCGTCGTCGACCCGCTGACGGGGCTCCTCACGCGCGCCGCGCTGCAGTCGCGGCTCGTCGAGATCGGCCACGAGTCGCAGGTCGAGGGGGCACGCGTGTCGCTGATCGCGTTCGACGTCGACGATTTCAAGGGCATCAACGACACCCACGGCCATGCCGTCGGCGACGACGTCCTGCGGGTTGTCGGCGCCGCGACCCGCGCGCAGCTGTCGGCGCTCGAGTGGGCGTTCCGGCTCGGCGGTGACGAGTTCGTCGTCGTGGTGCCGTCCGGCCCCGACGCCGCCGCGGCGCTCGCCGAACGGCTCCGCACGGCGCTCGGGGCGTCCGCGGTGCAGGGCGTGCACTTCACCGGATCGTTCGGGGTCGCCGCGACCGCCGTCGGGGAGGCCTTCGACTACGAGGCACTCGCGCGCCGTGCCGATGCGGCCCTCTACGACGCCAAGCGCGCGGGCCGCGACCGCGTGGTCGTGGCGCCGCTGCCGGCGGCGGCCGCCAAGGGCGCGCTGCGCGTCGTCGCCTGAGCCAGCCGGGCGCGCCGGGCC
>JAVHXX010000330.1 GCA_031119595.1 Patulibacter sp.
GACCACCATCGTCTGCATCCTCGTCATGGCCCCCGCGATGTGGGTGCTGGCCTTCTCGTGCGTCGTGATCCTCGAGGCGGCGGAGGCGCAGAGCGAGGAGCTCGAACGGCTCGTGCGCCGCGACCCGCTCACGGGCCTCGGCAACCGCCGACTCCTCGACGAGCAACTCTCGGAACTCCTGCGCCGCCACGAGCTGAGCGGCCAACAGCTCTCCGTGCTCGCCCTCGACCTCAACGGCTTCAAGGCCCTCAACGACACGCTCGGCCACGCCGCCGGCGACGAACTCCTCCGCGACACCGCCACCGCGCTCGAGCGGGCGACACGCCCGCAGGACGTGCTCATCCGGCAGGGCGGCGACGAGTTCCTCGTCCTGCTGCCGAACACCTCGCCCGAACACGCTCAGCGAACCACGAACGCCATCCGCGCCGGCCTTGCCTCGACCGACACCGGCGGACTCGTCAGCTCCGGGATCGGCCGCGCAACCTATCCGGACGACGCCCTCACCGGCGACGTCCTCCTGCACGTCGCCGACGAGCGCCTCATCGCCGACAAGGCGAGCGGTCCGAAACGCGGCGTGAAGCTCCCGGCAACGAACCCGTTCGACCGCGCCCCGGACGCCGAGCTCGCCCCGGACGGTGGTCCCCGCCCCCGCTGACCGTCGCCGGTCGTCGCCCTCCGGGCCGTGCATCCGCGTCGACGGTCGTAGCGTCTTGATGGTCATGGACCACGCCGCTCCGACCCCTTCCGACCTGAACCGCATGGGCGTCCAGGCGACGCTGCACTGCATGACCGGCTGCGCGATCGGCGAGATCGTCGGCATGGCGGTGGCCACGGCGCTCGGGTGGGGCAACACCACGAGCGCGATCTTCGCCACGGCGCTCGCGTTCTTCGCCGGGTACGCGCTCACGTCGGTCCCGCTCTTCAAGGCCGGGCTCGCGCTGGCCGCCGTGATCCCGCTGGCGCTCGCGACCGACACCGTGTCGATCACCGTCATGGAGATCGCCGACAACCTCACCCAGATCGTGTTCCCGGGCGCGATGGACGCGACCCTCGGCGAGGCGCTCTTCTGGGGCCCGATGCTCCTCGGGTTCGTGGTCGCGTTCCCGTTCGCGTTCGTCACGAACCGGTGGTTGCTCGCCCGCGGCAAGGGCCACGCGCTCGTCCACGAGTACCACCACGGCCACGGTGACCACGCCGCCCACGGCGGTCAGGGTCACGCGCACGACGACCACGACCACGCGGCGCACGGCCACGCCCACGATCACGCCTGAGCGGCGTCCTCCGGGGCGGCGGGCGGGCCGTAGACGTCCTTGCGGTCGAGGCCGGCGTCCGCGAACGACGCCGGGTCCTCGATCGGCTCCAGGTGGGTGGTGATCGTGACCGGCTCGAGAGTCTCACGCAGGTCGAACTCGAGCCGCTCGATGAGGTCATGGCCCTGCTGCACGGTCCACGCCCCGGGCACGACCACGTGCATCGACACGAACGCCCGCTGCCCGGCGCGGCGCGTGCGCAGCGCATGGAACTGGACGTCATCGGAGGTGAAGCGGGCCAGGACGTCGTTGATGTGGTCGAGCTCGACGCGGTCGAGGGCGCGGTCCATGAGGCCGTCGGTCGAGCGGCGCACGAGCCCGACGCCGGTCACGACGATGTTGCCGGCGACGACGAGCGCGACGAGCGCGTCGAGCGGTTGCCAGCCGGTGATCGCGACCAGCCCGACGCCGATCACGACCCCGACGGAGGTCCAGACGTCGGCCATGAGGTGGTGGCCGTCGGCTTCGAGGATCAGCGACCGGTCGCGTTTGCCGACGCGGATGAGCACGAGCCCGAGCACGAGGTTGAGCACCGAGGCCCCGGCCGACACGGCGAGACCGATCCCGATGCTGCTCACGTCGGACGGGTTGAAGAGCCGCTCGATGCCGGCGTACGCGATCGTGAGTGCCGCGATGAGGATGAGGGTGCCCTCGATGCCGGCCGAGAGGTAGTTCGCCTTCTCGTGGCCGTAGGCGTGGTCCTCGTCGGCCGGCTGCGCGGCCCAGATCACGGCGACCAGGCCCACGGACGCGGCCACGAGGTTCACGATCGACTCGGCCGCATCGGAGAGCAGACCGACCGACCCGGTGAGCGCCCAGGCTCCGCCCTTGAGCGCGATCGTCGCGATCGCCGTCACGATCGACAGCGTCATCAGTCGGCGGTGATGCCGGGCCCGGAGCGCGTCGGCCGAGGTGGTGTCGGTCGCAGCCATCGGACGCGGAAGTCTAGGCACGCGCGCGGCCGCCGTGCCATCTCCGACACACCTCAAACACGAGCACCGGCGGGGCTGCGCGGCCCGTGCAGCCGGGCCGAATCCGTGGTTTAGGCGGGGCTGCGGGTCGCCGCGGCGCCGGAGCCGCGGTCGACCACCGACTCGGAGTGGCGCTCGGGGCCGAGCCATCCGGAGCGCCGCGCGACCGCATCGGCCGCGGCGACGAGGCTTGCCACGGCCGCGGGGGACGCCGCCGCCACGAGCGGCGTGAGCAGGACCACGTCGAGGGTGAGTGCGGGCTCGATCGGCAGCCAGACCAGCCCGGGAGGCAGGCCCGCGCCCGGGTCGCTCACGATCGACACGCGGTCACTCGCCGCGACGGTCGAATGCGTCGGGTCGAAGGCCAGCAGGGGTTCCTCGAAGGACGGCTCGAAGCCCGCGTCGCGGCTCGCGCGGAGGAGGAGGTCGTAGCGGCCGGGGTTCGCGTCGCGCGGGTGGATGAGGATCGTGGTGCCGGCCAGTGCGGCGAGCGCCACGGTCGTGCCTTGCGCCAGCGGATGCCCTTCGCGCATCACCACGCCCTGCGGCTCGCGGCGGACCACGTACGCGGCGAGCCCCTCGATGTCGACGGGAGCGCGCAGGATCGCGGCGTCGAGGGTGCCGCCGCGCAGCCCGGCGATCGCATCGACCGTCGACGCCATGCGGGCCTGCACGGCCAGATCGGGCTCGCGGGCGTGCAGCTCGGCCAGGATCGGCGGTGCCGAGCCGTGGGCCGCGCTGGCGGCGTAGGCGAGCCGCAGCCGCGCGCCGGGACGGTCCGCGCCGGCGACACGGCGGGCGTCGTCCCAGACCCGGTCGAGCTGCCGGAGGAGCTCGGGCGCGCGCTCGAGGAGGAGTGCGCCGGCGGCCGTCGGCGTGACGCCGTCGGCACCGCCGCGCACGAGCAGCGGTCCGCCGAGCTCGTCCTCGAGCTGGCGGACCTGTCGGCTGAGCGCGGGCTGGGCCACGTGGAGCCGCTCGGCCGCGCGCGTGAAGCTCCGCTCCGCCGCGACGGCGAGGAAATAGCTCAGGCGGCGGTGGTCGAGCATGCCTCCGACGATACGACGGCCCTCGGGTCGCGCTCGAGGACTTCGCCCGGGAGCTCCGCCGGGCCCGCGACCGGCCGGCGACCACGCAGGAGGACGAGCGTGACCGCCAGCGCGGCGGCGCAGACCGCCGCGAGCAGCCACATCGTCGAGTGCGTCGCGCCGACGTACGCATGCTCGGCGGCCGTGCGCAGGCCATCGCGGGCCGGGCCCGTCGGTGCCGCGCCCAGGGCCGAGCCGAGTTCGCCCTGCGCGGTTCGTGCCGCGAGGTCGGAGGCGTCGGTACCGGCTGCAGCGACCCGGGCGTCGCCGCCGAGGCTCGAGCCGGTCCAGGTGAGCAGGAGGGAGCCCGCCACCGCGATCGAGATCGTCTCGGCCCCGAGGCGCATCGTGTTGAACAGTCCCGCCGCCATCCCGGCACGGCCGGCGGGCACCGAGGAGATCGCCGCGCCGTCGAGGACGCCGTTCGCGATGCCGACCCCCAGGCCCGCGATGACGAGGGTGAGCGCCACCCCGACCAGGCCGCCATCCGGCGCGGCGAAGGTGAAGGCGGCGACGCCGACCGCCTCGAGCGCGAGCCCGGTCCAGACCAGGCTGCGGACGTCGACGCGCTGCATGAGCGCGCCGGCCGCGATCGGCACGAGAAACGTCGGCACCGTCAGGAACATGAGGATGAGCCCGGCGCCGGTGGCGTCGAGCCCGTGCAGCGTGATGAAGAGCGTCGGCAGGTTCACCAGCAGCGGGACGAACGCGATCACGATCGCCATGCACGCCACCCCGAGCCCGAGGAAGCGCGGTTGGGCGAGCAGGGTGAGGTCGAGCATCGGCCGCGTCTGGCGACGCTCGACGACCACGAAGGCCACGAGCAGGGCGAGCCCGACGGCGCCGAGCACGAGCGTGCGGGTCGAGAGCCAGCCGTGGTCGGGTGCGCCGACGATCGCCAGGATCAGCAGTGCGAGGGCCGAGGTGAAGGTGACCGTGCCGGCCCAGTCGACGCGCTCGCCGTCCGGGTCGCGCGAGTCCTCCATGAGCACCGGCGAGAGCACCGACGCGACCGCGCCGAGGATCGCCAGGAGCACGAGGATCGCGCGCCAGCCGAGGTGATCGGAGATCACGCCCCCGAGGAACGGTCCGAGAGCGAGGCCGGCGCCGAGGGTCGTCCCGAACACGCCGAAGGCCTTCGCGCGATCGGGCCCGTCGAAGCGCGCGGCGAGCAGGGCGCTTCCGGCCGGGAGCGCCGCCGACGCCCCCACGCCGGCAGCGATCCGGCCGCCGTCGAGCACGAGGATCGACGGGGCGACCGCCGCGACGAGCTGACCGGCGGCGAAGAGCGCCGTGCCGCCGGTGAAGAGCCGGCGGCGACCGATCAGGTCACCGAGCGAGCCGAACGCGAGCATGAGGCTCGCGAAGGCCACGTTGTAGCCGGTGATCGCGCCCTGCTGGGCCGCGGCGCCGGCATGGAGGCTGGCGCCGATCGCCGGCAGCGCCACCGAGACCGCCGTCATCGACAGCGGCATCGCGATCAAAGCCACCATCACGAGCACGAGCGTGTGGCCCGGCGGCCGCTCCCGCTCCCGGCGCGCATGGCGGCGCCGCTCGCTGGGGTGCAGGGCGATCTCGGTGGTCATGCACCGACCGTAGGAACGCCCCACGCCCGCGTCCAAGACCGATCCGGACTCCCGTCATGCCGGATCGGTCTGTGTGAAACCGGTCAGCCGGCGGTGACCCCGACCTCGCTCGCCGCGGTGAGCGAGGCGACCTCGTCGTCCGTGAGCACGAGGTCGAGCGAGGCGGCGAGCGGCGCCACCTGCTCCACCGTGCGCGCGGAGGCGATCGGGGCGACGACGGTCGGCTGCTGGCGCAGCCATGCGATCGCCACGGAGGCGACCGGCACGTCGTGCGCACCGGCGACCGCGTCGAGTGCTTCGAGCACGGCGGCACCGCGCGGCTCGTCGAGGTACTTCGCGGCGGTTCCGGCGCGCGGGGAGTCTCCGTCGGTGGCGCCCGGGCGGTACTTGCCGGTGAGGAACCCGGAGGCGAGGGCGTAGTACGGGACCACGGCCACGTTGCCGGCGGCGGCCG
>JAVHXX010000331.1 GCA_031119595.1 Patulibacter sp.
CGTCTTCGTCGGTGGCGGCCCCGGCGGCAACGGCATCGCGGGGGCGGCCGGCGGCAGCGGTGCGGATGGGCCGTCGACCGGTAGCGGCACCGGCGGGACCGCCGGCAAGGGCGTCGCCGGTGGCCTCGGCGGCCACGGCGGCGTCGCACGGCTCATCGGCTTCTCCGAGCGCGAGGCGCGTAGCGCCGACGAGGTCCGAGCCGCCGCCCTCCTGCCCAACCCCTGCTTCTCCTGTTCGGGCGGCGACGGCGGAGACGGTGCCAAGGGCGCTGACGGCACGGTCGGCGCGCCCGACGACTTCTCGCCTTCGGAGGCCTCCACGACGTGGGCCAAGGCACGCCACAGCGCCGGTGGTGGCATCGGCCTGGACGGCTCGGGTGGCGGTGGCGGCGGCTCGGGCCTGGCCGTCCACGACAGCTCCTGCAACAAGGACCTCTACGGCGGTGCGGGCGCCGGCGGTGGAGCCGGTGGTGCGGGCGGCTTCGGCGGCGGCCCCGGGTTCCCCGGCGGCGGGTCGTTCGGCCTCTATCTGCAGGGTTCCTCGGCGGCGATCGACGGTGGCGCGATCACCGGCGGGCCGGCGGGTGCCGGCGGGGCCGGGGGCGCCGGGGGCGCAGGCATCGCGGGCGCGGTCGGGGGCCCCGGGCAGCACGGCATGAAACTGAGCGGCTGCTCGGGCGCCGCGTACCAGGGCGGCGACGGCGGCAAGGGCGGCAACGGCGGCCAGGGTGGCGGCGGCGGTGGCGGCACCGGCGGCCCGAGCGTCGGCGTGTTCGCGACCGGCACCTCCTATGGCGCGAGCACGGTCACGAGCGTCGGTGGTGCGCAGCTCGCCGGTGGCGCTGGCGGCGCCGGCGGTCCTACGGGGGCGGGCGGCAGCGCCGCCGTCGCGGCATCCCCGAGCGGCCCGTCGGTGGGCATCCTCAGCCAGGTCGGCGCCGGCAGCGTCCTCAGCGACTTCGACGGTGACGGCATCGTCGATGGTGCCGACGCGTGCCCCGCGGTGCCGCGCGGCACCACCGACCTCAACGGCGACGGCTGCCCGGACCGCCCCGCGGCGCTCGCCGACCGCGACGGTGACGGCATCCCCGACGTCGTCGACCCGTGTCCCGACTCGGTCGCGGCCACCTGCACCACCGCCGGCGGCCAGCAGGTCACGCAGTCGACCACGCCGCAGGTGCTCACCCCGGTGATCAAGGCGAAGTTCTCGGCCGCGAAGACGAAGACCACCGTGACTGCGCTGAGCGTCGGTGGTCTGCCGACCGGCGCCGCGGTGTCCCTGGCCTGTGCCGGGCCGAAGAAGGGCGGCTGCCCGTTCTCAGCGCGCAAGCTCACGGTGACGAAGGGCGCAGCGCAGGGCCTGAAGACGAAGACCGTGAAGCTCCACGGGAAGGCGTCGAAGAAGACGGTGCCGTTCTCGGTCCCCGTCGGCCTCACCCTCACCATCCAGATCACGGCGCCGGGGCGTGTCGGCAAGGTCGTCCAGTACCTGATGCGTGCGCGCAAGCAGCCGCAGCTCGTCACGACGTGCCTGCAGCCGGGTGCCGCTTCGGCGACGAGCTGCTGAGTCACGCCGCGGGCGGCGATCCGCGACGAGGCCTCGAGGCGCCGGAGCGGCGGCGCGACCGGTAGGTCGGATTACCGGAAATCCCAGCAACGACGGCGTTTCGCACGAGATTTTTGAGTCTCCCTCAATAGTGCTGCCGAGACTCGCGGGTACCACTGAGCGCTACTACATTCCGGATCGACTCGTGTGCGCCCGCGCACTCTCGAAAGGATCCAGATGTCCCGTCTCGTCCCGCGGCTCGCGGGCCTCGCGCTCCCGGCGGTCGCCGCGCTGAGCTTCGCCTCCGCGGCCCAGGCCGCACCGCAGAACGGCCCCAGCGGCAATGCGTTCTACACGCCGCCGACCAACGTCCCGACGAGCGGCACGCCCGGCGAGCTGCTCCGGTACCGCGGCGTGGCGAAGAACCTCGGTTCCGGCACGCCGAACTCGTACGGCTACGACATCATGTACCGGTCGACCGACTCGAACGGCACGCCGAACGTCGTCACCGGCACGGTCTTCATCCCGAAGGCGGCCTACGCGGGCGGCGGCACGCGTCCGACCGTCGGGTACGCCTTCGGCACCCAGGGCCTCGCACCGCAGTGCGCGCCGTCGAAGCAGATGGGCGCCGGCACCGAGTACGAGTCGCCGAACATCATCGCCGCGCTCCAGCGCGGGTACGCGGTGGTCGGGTCGGACTACGCCGGCTACACCGACGGCTCCCACCCGAGCTACATCGCCGGCGCGTCCGAGGGCCACGCCGTCCTCGATGCCCTCAAGGCCGCATCGCAGATCCCCAACGGCGGCCTGATCTCCGCCAGCAGCCCGACGGCCATCTGGGGCTACTCGCAGGGTGGCCAGGCGGCGTCGTTCGCGGCGCAGCAGGCGGCGAGCTACGCGCCGGGCATCAAGCTCGCGGGCGTCGCCACCGGCGGCATCCCCGGCGACCTCACCGCCACCGCGAAGTACCTCAACGGCAGCGCCGGCGCGTCGTTCCTGCTCCAGGCGGTCGTCGGCCTGTCGCAGGAGTACCCGACGCAGATCCCGTTCAACTCGCTCGCGAACGCGGCCGGTCAGGCCGCTCGCACCGACGCGCAGACGAACCTCTGCGTGTTCGGGGCGCTCAACAAGTACATCAACAAGAACATCTCGCAGTTCACCGCGAACAACCAGACCCTCGACCAGCTGCTCGCCATCCCGAGCGTCAAGTCGGCGATCGACGCGCAGAAGCTGGGAACCGTCGCGCCGAGCGTGCCGATCTTCCAGTACCACGGCGCCGCGGACGAGTTCATCCCGCTCCAGCAGGCCTACCAGCTGAAGAAGGACTGGTGCGCGAAGGGCGTGTCGGACCAGTTCACGCTGTACCCGTCGGAGCACCTCACGACGCTCTTCCAGGCCGCGCCCGCCGCGCTCACCTGGATCACGGACCGCTTCAACGGCAAGGCGCCGTCGAGCACCTGCAACACCGGCCTCGGTGACCCCGTCTCGACCGCCAACCCGGGCGGCGGCGACTTCATCGTGAGCCTCCCGGACTGGACCCTCAGCGGCACGGCCCACCTCGCGAAGCTCAACCAGAACCTCACGCTCCCCGCGGGCGCGACGTTCGACGGCTCCGCGAACCTCACGAGCAGGCTGCTCAGTGGCGCGATCGACATCCCGTCGTTCACGACGACGATCGACATCGCCGGGATCAAGATCCTGACGTCGCTCACGCTCACGCCGACGGGCAACACCCAGGGCACCGTGACGCTCGACGACAACGGTCAGCTGCACATCAAGGCCGAGGCGCCCGTGGTGATCCACATCAACTCGCTCACGGCCGGCCCGATCAAGCTCGGGACGAACTGCCGGACGCAGAGCACGGTGCACATCCCGCTGAGCTTCGACGGCCCCGTCTCGTCGCTCGGCACGGGCAGCCTCACGTTCAACACGGCCGCGACCATCCCGCCGCTCACCGACTGCGGTGTGTACGGGCCGGTGCTCAGTGCCCTGATCGCCGGTGGTGGCAACGGCTTCTACCTCACGTTGACGCCTCCGGCGCCCAAGTCCTGGTAGTCGCTCCGCGCTGAACCGACCATCTCGAGGGCCCGCCACGTGCGGGCCCTCGGTCGTTCCGGGCCCACACGAATTGGTGAACAGTGGTGGCGCGCCGCGAACGAAGTCGTAAAGTCGAGTAAGTCACCCGGCTTTACCGACAAAGGGATGAAGGATGAGCACGACCGACGAGCTGCTGAAGAACAACGAGGCGTACGTCGCCGGGTTCGACAAGGGTGACCTGCCGCTGCCTCCCGGCAAGAAGATCGCGGTCGTGGCGTGCATGGACGCCCGCCTGAACGTCTACGGCGCGCTGGGTCTCAGCGAAGGTGACGCCCACGTGATCCGCAACGCCGGCGGCGTCGTCACCGACGACGAGATCCGCTCGCTCGCGATCTCCCAGCGCCTCCTCGGCACCGAGGAGATCATCCTCATCCACCACACCGACTGCGGCATGCTCACCTTCACCGACGACGCCTTCAAGCAGTCGATCCAGGAGGACACGGGCATCAAGCCCGAGTGGGCCGCCGAGGCCTTCCCGGACCTCGACGAGGACGTGAGGCAGTCGATCGCCCGCATCAAGGCGTCGCCGTTCATCCCGAAGAAGGACCAGGTGCGCGGCTTCGTCTACGACGTCCACACGGGCAAGCTGAACGAGGTCGCCGCCTGACGGCGAACGGCCGGGGATGAGCGTGCGGCCCGCCGCGGCCGGCCGCTCATCCCCGCGTACGGCCGGTCAGTCGGCGTAGGGCGCGTACCGGCGGTGGAGCATGAGCTGGTTCCCGTCGGGGTCCTCGAAGAACGCCATGTGGCAGACCGACGTGTCGAGGATGTCGCCGAAGAACTGCACTCCGGCGGCCTCGAGCTGCGCGCGCATTGCGGCGACGTCATCCGCGCGCAGCGGGATCGGGTTGCCCTTCTGCGGCACGAACGGCATGCCGTTCTTCTCCGGCTCCCAGATGCCGAAGCAGGTCGACCCCGCCCACTGCTCCCACTGCGCGTGGTCGTCGGGGCGGAGTCCGAGCACGTCCCGGTAGAACGCCCGCGAGCGTTCCGGGTCCTGCGTCGGGATGCCGATGAAATCCAGGTCTTCGATGTGAGCCATGCGGTCATGCTCGCGTGCGTTTAGGACAGGACCGGTCCGTTGCATGCGCCGCGGCCCGATGGCCCCTTTGGCCCCGGCCGGGCGACCCGAATCCGCCCCGAACCTGAACAACCGGGCGCCAACCGTTCAATTTCGAACGAACTCCGGCCGACTAGGAGGGTGCTGGTCCAATCACGGCCAGGTCTCTTCATGCGTTCCCATCGTCCTCATCCGGCCGAGCGTCCGCCGCTCGAGTTCTCCACCTGGATCGGCCGCCACCAGCTCATCAGCGTGGCGATGACGGCCACGATCACGCTCGTCGTCGGGTGGTCCGCAGCCGTCGGCCACAGCGGTGCCACGCTGCTCGCGTACGTCGCGCCACTGCTCGTCGCGGTCGCGCTCGCCACCCGACCCGCGCTCGGGGAGTCGGTGCGCTCCTGCGCGATGGTCGTCGGTCTCTTCACCGGCGCGGCGCTCGTCGCCGAACTCGCCCAGGGCTCCGTGATCGCGCCGATCGGGTACTTCCTCGCGCTCTGCCTGGCATCGCTCTACGAGCGGTACGCGCCGCTCGTCGTTGGCGTGCTCATGCTCTTCGTGCACGAGGCGCTCTTCGGCACCGTCATCCCCGACGGCACGCCGATCCACGGCCTCCCGCAC
>JAVHXX010000332.1 GCA_031119595.1 Patulibacter sp.
TTCTGCGGGGCGTTGTTCGGGTGCTTCTCCGTGCCCCTCGCGTACGGATCCTTGCGCGGGTCGCGCGGGCCACCGGTGATGCAGAGTTGGTCGAGGCCGTTGAGATACGCGCGGGCCTGCCACGCCGGGGCGTCGCCGGGCGGCTGGAGCGTGATCGTCGAGACTGGTGCCGCCTTCGGGTTCTCCCCGACGATCCCGCCGCTCATGTACGCGAACGGACCGACCTCGACCACGCGGGCGACGGCGACACTGCCGCCCGTCACGACCAGCAGCAGCGAGAGGAGCGTCCAGCCGCCGCGCCACCAGCGGCGGCGGCGGGGCGCGGCGACGGCATCGAGCCGGCGCGCCGCGGCGTGCAGCTGCCGTTCGAGCTCGGGCAGCGGAGTGGGGGCATCCGTGCGGCTCATCCCTGGGCCTCCTCGATCGTCTGGCGGAGCGCGCCGAGCCCACGGCTCACGCGCTTTCTGACCACGCTCTCCGAGCACCCGAGCGTGCTCGCGAGGTCGCCGTAGTCCTGGTCGCCCAGAACGCGAGCGGCGACCGCCTCCCCCTGCTCGGCAGGCAAGGACGCCAGCAGCGCGAGCGCCGGGCCGGCGCCCTCGTCGATGCGGCGCAGGGCAGCGTCGTCGAGCGAGATCGGCTCCATGCCGAGCCGGCGACGGGTCTCGTCCTCGACGCGGCCGCGGTCGAGGCTGCGCGCGAGCACGTGCCGGGCGATCCCGAAGAGCCACGCGCGGGCCTCACCGCGAAGCGGGTCGAAGCTGCGCCGGCCCTCGAGGGCACGGGCGAAGGTCTCGGCCGCGAGGTCCGCGGCCAGGTCGGCGTGGCCGGTGCGCTTGCGCAGCCAGCCGAGCATCACCGGCGCGTGGCGGCGGTAGAACGCCGCGAACGCGTCGGCGTCGCCGGCCAGCAGTGCGGCGTCGGTCGCCCGGTCCAGGCGTCGTGCTCGGCGCGTCATCACCCTTCACTTGTCGCAGGTCGACGGGTTTGTGACCGGACGCGCGAAATTCGTCGCCGTGGTCTGACGGGCGCGCACGGCATGGCGCTCCGCGGCCCCGGCGCACCGCGCCCTGCGGCCGCGGATACGGTCGGACGATGGCCCGCGAGATCACCACCGTCCTGTCCGATGCGCATTTCCTCGAGTGCCCGCGGTGGCACGAGGGACGCATCTGGGCGGTCGACTTCTACGCCCATCACGTCGTCTCCGCGTTGGCCGACGGCTCGGACCTGCGGGTCGAGGCGGAGGTGCCCCAGCAGCCGTCGGGGCTCGGCTGGCTCCCGGACGGCCGCATGCTCGTCGTGTCGATGCGGGACGCGCGCATCCTGCGGCGCGAGCCGGGCGGTGACCTCGTGGTCCACGCCGATCTCTCGGCACACGTGACCGGTCACCCGAACGACATGGTCGTCGACGAGCAGGGCCGCGCGTACGTGGGCAACTTCGGGTTCGATCTCATGGGTGGTGGTGACGTCGCGCCCGCGAACCTCCTGCGCGTCGACCCGGACGGCACCGTCACCGAGGTCGCGACCGACGTCTGGTTCCCGAACGGCTCGGTGATCACCGACGACGGCGTGTTGCTCGTCGACGAGACCTTCGGCAACCGCGTCACCGCCTTCGACATCGCCGCCGACGGCGCGCTCGGGAACCGCCGTACCTGGGCACGGTTCGGTGACGACCCGGTCGCCGCGCCGCTCGGCGAGGTGCTGCCGAGGCTCGCCGTCGCCCCGGATGGCTGCGGCCTCGATGCCGAGGGTGCGCTGTGGATCGCCGACGCGCTCCACGGCCGCGTCCTGCGCGTGGCCGAGGGCGGCGAGATCCTCGACGAGATCAAGCCCGGCACCGGCGTCTACGCCTGCATGCTCGGGGGCGACGACGGTCGCACCCTCTTCCTGTGCTGCGCCCCGGACTTCGACGAGCACGCCCGGGCCGCCGCCAAGGAGGGCGAGCTGCGCGCGGTGCGCGTCGAGGTGGGACACGGCGGACGACCCTAGGCGACGACCCGCGGCCTACGGGCCGGGATTGGTCGCGAGCTGACGGCTATCGGGCGGGCCGGTGCTGCGTGAGCGGCAGGCCGCCGGCGGGTGGCTCGTCCGCCGCGCTGCTGACGGTGCTCCCGTGGTGGCTGACCACGGGTCCGCCCGGGGTCGGAGCGGTGTCGGCGCCCGGGCCGGTGCCGGGCGGGTCGCTGTCGCTCGGGAGGGTCTCGAGGCGGCCGTGGAAGGCGCGGGCCACACGGAGCGCATGGGCCTTGGCGAGGTCGGCGCGGGGGCCCACGAAGAGCTCGTCGACCGAGGCGCGCCAGAGCGTGAGCCAGCGCTCGAAGTGGCCGGCGCGCAGGCGCACCTGCGTGTTGAGCGCGGCGTGCGGGCGGAACGCGCCGCCGCGGTAGGACTGGGCGCCGAGCAGGATCGTCTCCCAGAACGACGTGATCTCCGGAACGTGCGCCTCGAGGTCGAGCTTCGCGACGTCGGTGAAGAGGAAGCCGATCTGGACGTCGGCGAGGGCGCGGCCGTAGAACGCGCGCACGAGGCGCTCGACGTCGGCGCGCGTGTCGATGTCGTGGCGGTCGCCCGCCGGGGCGGGGACGGGCTCGCTCACCACGGGTGCGGCTTGAAGTCCTTGAGGAACACGCCGAAGAGGTCCTCGCCCTGCTCACCGCGAACCACCGGGTCGTACACGCGCGCGGCGCCGTCGACGAGGTCGAGCGGGGCGTGGAAGCCCTCCTCGTGGAGGCGGGCCTTCGTGGTGTGCGGGCGCTCGTCGGTGATCCAGCCGGTGTCGACGGCGGTCATGAGGATGCCGTCGGCCTCGAACATCTCCTGGGCACTCGTGCGCGTGAGCATGTTCAGGGCGGCCTTCGCCATGTTCGTGTGCGGGTGGCCGGGACCCTTGTAGCCGCGGCTGAACTGGCCCTCCATCGCGGAGACGTTCACCACGTACGTGCGGCGCGCGGGCGACGCGGCCATCGCGGGCCGTAGCCGGCTCACGAGCAGGAACGGCGCCGTCGAGTTGCAGAGCTGCACCTCGAGGAGCTCGACCATGTCGACCTGGTCGACCGACTGCGTCCACGAATTGATGTCGACGATGTCCGGGACGAGGCCGCCGGCGTCGATCGCGGTGCCGGCCGCGGTGCGCTCGAGGGACGACGACCCCGCGGTGAGTGCGAGCTCGGTCATCTTCTCGGCGGCCGCGGTCATCGATTCGCCGTCGGTGAGGAGCGGCGAGGCGAGGCCGGTGATCGCGAGCGGATGGGCGTCGTGCGGGCGGCCGAGCACGAGGACCTCCGGGGTGGCGGCGTCGAGCCACTGCTGGTCGACCGTCTCGCCTGCCACGAGGTGGCCGTAGGAGCCCGGCGACCGGCGGACCGTCTGGCAGGCGTTGTTGATGAGGATGTCGAGCGGGCCGGCCTCGGCGACCGAGTCGGCGAGGGCGATCACCTGACGCGGGTCGCGCAGGTCGATGCCGACGATCTTCAGGCGGTGCAGCCACTCGGCCGAGTCGGGCATCGACTCGAAGCGGCGGATCGCGTCGGCGGGGAAGCGCGTCGTGATCGTGGTGTGGGCGCCGTCGCGCAGGAGCCGTAGCGCGATGTACATGCCGATCTTCGCGCGGCCGCCGGTGAGCAGCGCGCGGCGACCCGTGAGGTCGACGGTCGCGTCTCGCTTCGCATGGTTCTCGCGCGCACAGGCCGGGCAGAGCTGGTGGTAGAACGCGTCGACCTCGGTGTACCGCGTCTTGCAGATGTAACACCCGCGGGCCGTGTTCAGGGTGCCGATGATCCCGGAGTCGGTGGCCTGCAGGAGGATGCCGGCGGTCTCGTCGTCGATGCGGCCCGGGGCGCCGGTCGCGGTCGCCGCGGTGATGGCGGCGTCCTCGGCGAGCTTGCGGTCCTTCGCCTCACGCTTGCGGCGTAGCTTCACGCTCTTGAACAGGTGGCCGGTCGCCTGCCGCATCGCGACGGCGTCCGGGTGCTCGGTGTGGAGCTCGTCGAGCTCGCGGATCACCGCGAGCGCATCGGCCAGCCGCGCCGGGTCGATCCCGGGTCCGAACTCGTGCTCCTCGGCCATCGGATCAAGGGTACGCAAGGGCGAGCGGCGGCGGGGTGCTGCGGCGCGCCGTGCCGGGACGGGGCGCGGTGGGGTTGGGGTTGGGGAGGTGGCGGTCGCTTTTCGACCGCGATGTCCCCAGGCTCGCGCGGCGGCCTCGGGTTGGGGTGGCCGGAGTGGGGGTTGGGGAGATGGCGGTCGCTTTTCGACCGCGATGTCCCCAGGCTCGCGCGGCGGTCCGACTACACCCGGACGGCTGCGGACCAGCGTCCGGCGCGGCGGCCCACGTCGACCGGGACGCCGAAGCACTCCGACACGTGGTCGCTCGTGAGGACGTCCGCGATCTCGCCGCTCGTGAGCACGTGACCGTCCGTGAGCAGCAGCACGTGCGAGGCGGTCGGCGGGATCTCCTCGAGGTGGTGGGTCACGGTCACCGTCGGGAGGGTCGGGTCGTCGGCGGCGAGGGCCACGAGCGCCTGGATCAGCCGCTCGCGGGAGGGGAGGTCGAGGCCGGTGGTGGGCTCGTCGAGGAGGAGCAGCTCCGGCGACGGCATCAGCGATCGGGCGAGCAGCAGCCGCTGTCGTTCCCCCTGGGAGCAGTCCTCGAAGCGGCGGTCGCCGAGGTCGGCGGCACCGATCAGCGTGAGGAGGGCGGCAGCGCGCTCGCGGTGGGCATCGGTGAGCTTGGAGCGCTGCAGTGCGATCGACCCGAACGCCCCCGTGAGGACGATCTCGAGCCCCGACAGCGAGGGCTTGAGTTGCCGGGCGAGGCGCGCGTCGACGAGCCCGATCCGCTCCCGGAGCGCGCGCACGTCGGTGGCGCCGAGCCGTGCGCCGAGCACGTGCACCGTGCCGGTCGAGGGCTGACTCACCGCCGCGGCCATGTTGAGCAGCGTCGTCTTGCCGGCGCCGTTCGGACCGAGCACGATCCAGTGCTCGCCGCGGCCCACGACCCACTCGACGCTCGTGAGCAGGTGCCGGTTGCGACCCAGCTGCGCCGACCACCGCTCGACCCCGACGCCACGCAGCTCGAGCGCTGCGGGGCTGGCGAGGATGGGGGAGTCCGGCACGGCGGGAACCCTAGTGGGCGGTTCCGTCCGCGGATGCGGCTCGCGGACCCGCGCGCGCCGCGGGCTGCCGCGGCGGTGCATGCAAGGTTGGCCGCGCAGTGCGCGTGGAAGGTCGCATGGGCGCCGGGCGGTCGCGCGCGCCGCGAGTCATCGCGGCGGTGCATGCAAGGTTGGCCGTGCCGAGCGCGTGGAAGGGTGCG
>JAVHXX010000333.1 GCA_031119595.1 Patulibacter sp.
GCTATGCGGTGACCGCGGCCTCCGGGGCCGTGGCGCGGTCCTTGGCGACGGCGCCGGCGATCATGCGCTGCACGAGCGGGCCGTAGACGAGCCCGATCGCGCCCCACATGACGATCTGGTTGATGACCGAGTAGAGGCGGAACTTCGCGAGGACGTCGGCGGGGAAGCCCGGATAGACGATGGTGCCGTCCGGGGCCTTGAGCGGCAGCGGTGTCTCCGTGGCGTGGCGACCGTAGGTCTGGAGGTTCTCCGAGAGGTGCCCGATCGACGGCAGGATCACCATGACCACGCCGATGACGACGGTGAAGCCGAGGAACGACAGCAGGGTGCCGTTCCAGGTGCCGAAGCGCTCCGAGAGCCGCTGCGCGGTGACGAGCGTGGCGACGAGCGACACCACCGAGACGATCACCATCACGAGATAGAGCTCGCTGCGGGAGCGGATCGTCTCCTCATGGCCGATCGCGGGCGGGTTCGCGGGGTACTTGAGGAACGGGATCAGGTAGAGCGCCACGAACAGGCCGATGGCGACGTACATCGCGAGGGGCCGCGGCTGCACGCGCGGCCAACGGCGCGAGGCGAGCACGTAGACGACGGAGAAGATGCCGCCGAGGGCAGCACCGAACAGCAGGAGGCCGATGCCGATGCCGACCCCGCCCTGGAAGCTGCGGGAGTAGATGTCCTGCATGGGCGGCGCGACGGCGGCGCCGGCCGCCTTGGCGAGCGCATCGTGCGCGGCGTCACGACCACTCTCGTAGTCGATGGCCTGCTGGATGACGGGTTCCGCGAAGATCTTCGAGAACACGAACGCGGCAACTCCGCCGGCGATGCCGGCGCCGAAGCCTCGAACGATGTACCTGGTCTCCGCGATCTGGGTCGCGGCCATGCTCAGTGGCAGGGGAAGCCGAGCAGGTGGCGCGCGTCGTGCACCAGCTCGTGGATGTGCATGTCGTTGCCGAGGAGCGACCACGCACCCTGGTCGACGCCCACGAAGTAGTAGATCGCGAACGACAGGACGAGCGTCCAGATCATCCAGCCCGTGCCCGCGGTCGGGATGGCGATCGCGGGGGCGTCGGCGCGAGGTGCTGCGGTGGAGGGAGTCGATGCCATGTGGCTTCCTTTTGAGATCGAGCGTCTCCGGCCGGAGGGCCGGTCGCCTGCGGAGTGTCTGACTCACGCACCGGGCGGTGCGATCACAGTGGCGCGACCGTTCCGGATTCCCACCGGCTTCCTCGCACAGACGGGCCGAACCATATCGACCGGCGGAGCGCCGCGCGAGCCGGTCGTCGCCACCGCACCGGACCCTGCACGCACGGTCGTCCCACGGCCGGGGCACGTCGTGGCGCATCTCCGCCGTCCAGGGTGGTCTGGCCACGCCGGAACGCCTCTACCCTCTGACCATGACGACGTTCCTGGACGAGACGGGCGGTCCCGCGCTCACGGCCCAGGAGATCGCCGCGTTCGGGGAGCGCGTGAGCGACGGCGTGCGTCGCGGGATGCAGATCGACGACGGCACCCTCGACGTCATCCTCTGCGCCCTGCTGGCCGGCGGGCACCTGCTCCTCGAGGACCGGCCGGGCGTCGGCAAGACGCAGCTGGCCCGGTCGATCGCGGGCACCCTCGGCGGGCGCTTCTCGCGCGTCCAGGCCACCGTCGACCTCCTGCCCACGGACATCCTCGGCGCAACGATCTGGCACGCGGGCTCCGAGACCTTCCAGTTCCACCCGGGGCCCGTCTTCGCGAACGTGGTCCTCGTCGACGAGCTCAACCGCGCGACCCCGAAGACCCAGTCCGGCCTGCTCGAGGCGATGCAGGAGCTGCAGGTCACGATCGACGGCCAGGCCCACCCGCTGCACCGGCCGTTCACGGTGATCGCGACGCAGAACCCGACCGCCGGCTTCGACGGCACGTACGCCCTGCCGCCCGCCCAGCTCGACCGATTCCTCGCGCGCGTGAGCCTCGGCTACCCGACGGCCGAGCAGGAGGCGGACCTGCTCCTCCAGCGCCCGGCGCCGCCGGAGCAGCCGACGGCGAGCCTCGCCGAACTCGTCGCCGCCCAGGCCGGGGTGGCGAACATCGCGACGACCTCGGCGCTGCGCGCGTACGTGGTCGCCCTCCTCGACGCCACCCGCAACCACCCGCTGAGCGAGACCGGTGCCAGTCCGCGGTCGGGGCTGCAGCTGCTCGGTGCCGCCCAGGCCCGGGCCGCCCTCGACGGCCGCGACTTCGTCCTCCCGGACGACGTCCAGGCGATGGCCCCGTCGGTGCTCACGCACCGGCTCGTCGCCGTGCCCGCGGCGCCGGCCGGCGCCGCGGCGGAGATCGTCGCGGCGGCGCTCGACGACGTCCCCGCGCGGTGATCCGCGGCGCGGCCATCGTCGCGTTCCCGCTGTCGGTGGGGCTGGCGTCGGCCGCGGCCGGGTCGAAGTCGCTGTTCGCGGTCGCGCTGGGGTTCACGCTCCTCTGCATCCTGTTGCTCGCGGCGCTCCAGATCGCGGCGCGCCGCGTGACGGTGTCGCGGATCGTCGACCGGCACGAGGTGCTCGAGGAACATCCGATCACGGTCCGGTTCGGGATCGGACGCCTGGGCGTGCTGCCGGTGCGGGTCGAGATCCGCGGCGCGAACGGGCGGTGGCGGCCGCTCGTCCACGAGGGTGCGCCGGCACTCGACGGTGCCACGCACGAGGAGGTCGTGGTCGACCGGCCCGGCGCGCACATGCTCGGCCCGTCGCCGCTGCGGCTCCGCGACGACCTCGGCCTGATGACCCGCCGCATCCCGGGCGGCGACCCGCAGGCGCTGCTCGTGCTGCCGCTCCCGGAGGCGCTGCCGTCGCTCGTGGCGGCCGGCGGCGCCGAACACCTCGGCGACATCGAGCCCGACGGGCTCCGTCCCTACGTGCCGGGGACGCCGATGAGCCGGATCCACTGGCCGTCCGCGGCGCGCGGGGCCGAGCTCCAGGAGCGCCACTTCATCGCCGCCCGCGACCGGCTGCCGCTCGTCGTGGTCGACCTGGCCGGCGCCCCGAGCGCCGAGGCGATCGACTGGACCGCCCGCGCGGCCGCCGGCACGGCGATGGCCCTGGCCCGCCGGGGTGGATGCCGCGTGGCGCTGCCGGGCGACCGGGTCGCGTCGACACTCACCGACCCGACCGTCGAGTGGGCCGCCCTGCATCGCCGCCTCGCCGCGCTCGACGACCTCGCGGCGATCGGCGCGCCGACCTTCCGGCCCGGCGTGCACGACCGCGACGCGCTCATCGTGCGGGCCGCCGACGCTCCCGCCGACGGGCTCCACGAGCGCGCCCCGCTGCCGCCGGGCGTCGTGTCGCTCGCGGACTGGACCGACGCGGCATGAGCCGCTCCGGCGACGACGCCGCGCCTCTCGGGGTCGAGGCATGAGCGCGGGCAGCGTGCAGGCGAGGCTCGCCCGCGGGAACTGGCTCCAGGTCACGTCGTCGCGGGTGCGGCCGCGGGAGCCCCGCTGGACCCGCGCCGCCGGCATGGTCGTCTTCGCGGGGATGGCGATCGCGGCGTGGTGGCCCGTGCTCGGCAAGACGCTCTTCGCGGTCGCGCCGGCCGTCGCCATGGGCGGGATCCTCGTCGCCGGGCGCGCCCGCCCGCGGACCGGCCTGGTCGCCCTCGTGCTCTGGATCCCGGTTGCCCTCCTGCTCGCGGGCCTGCCGACCGGCGTGTTCCGCCCGGGCGAGCTCGCGTCGACCGCGCGGGCCCTCGGCGCGGGCTGGCACACGCTGGGCGTGTCGCACCGCTCGACGACCGCCGAGGATCCCTGGGCCGTGGCGGCGGCGCTCGCGGCGTTCGGGTCGACCTGGATCATGGCCGGGGTCGTCGCGACCCAACGCGGGCGGGTCGCGGCGGGTCTCTCGTACGTGATGGCCGGGGTTCCGTTCGTGGCCGCGGCGATCCTCGGGAACGCCACCGACACGGCCTGGCACGGCGCCGCGCTCCTCGCCGCGACGGTGCTCTGGTCGACCCGCGGCCGGCCGCTCCTCGCGATGGCCGGCGTCGCACTCATCGCGACGGCTGCACTCGGCGCGGCGGTCACCGTCGGGCCCACGGATCGGTGGCTGTCGTTCGGGGGCGACCAGCGCTCCGCCTTCGACGAGCTCGACACCCAGCAGTCGTACGGTCCGCTCCAGAACCGCCGCACCGGCGCCACCATGCTCGAGGTCACGGCCGCCCAGCCGGCGCTCTGGCGGATGCAGGTCTTCGACCGGTTCGACGGCAGTGGGTTCGGGGTGTCGCGGTTCGGGAGCAACGACCTGCCGGAACCCAAGGCGCGGTCGGTGAAGACGTCGGTCAAGGTCGTCGGTCTGAAGAACCGCCTGATCGTGTCCGCGGGGCAGGTCACGTCGGTGAAGGCGCCGCAGAGTCATCGGCCGATCTCGGGCGAGGCGACCGAGCTCTTCCCCGACGCGCCGAAGAAGGGCGACGTCTACGCGGTGCAGTCGGAGGTGGTCGACGCCACCGAGGCGCAGCTGGCGAAGGTGCCGGTCCCGTCGGACCCCAAGTACGAGCGGTGGGTGCGCTTCTTCGCGCCGCCGCTGCTCCCGATCGCCCGCGACGACGGCAGTGGCGGTGGCCGCTTCCTGCGGATCAACCCGACGACGGGTGAAACCATCGACGGCAGCGGCTACGCGGGCTACGGCGAGGCCGACGACTACGGCGGCACGCCGCTCGGCACGGTGCTGTCGCTCTCGCGGCAGCTCGCGAAGGGCACCACGAGCGAACTCGAGGTGGTGCGGCGCGTGGAGGCGTACCTCGACGACCCGGACCGCTTCACCTACACGACGGACGTCGGCCCGGCGAGCAGTCAGCCGATCGTGGATTTCCTCCTCACGACCCACCGCGGCTACTGCCAGCACTTCGCCGGGGCCGCGGCGTTGCTCCTGCGCCTCGCCGGCGTCCCGACCCGCGTGGTGGCCGGGTTCGCGACCGGCGAGCTCGAGGGCACGGACACCTACAAGGTGACCGACGAGGACGCTCATGCCTGGATCGAGGTCTACTTTCCGGGTTACGGCTGGGTGCCGTTCAACCCCACACCCGCAGCGGCCGAGGCGGTCGTCCCGGCGAGCCTGGATCTCTTCGCCGCGCCGTCCGGCAAGGGCTCGGTGGCGGCCGGCGCGGCGCTGCCGGGCGGCGGCCTGGTGCTTCTCGCGGCGCTCGGCGGCGGATGGTGGCTGCTGCGTCGCCGCCGCCGCTTCGGGAGCGCGGCGGCGCAGCCCGCGGCGGCGGCGCAGCTC
>JAVHXX010000334.1 GCA_031119595.1 Patulibacter sp.
TTCCTCGGTGAAGTCGGCGGCGCGCGTGCTCGATGTGTACGTCGTCGAGGTGCCGGTCGACGAACGCGGCCATCTCACCGGCGCGGCACTCGACGCCGTCCTCGCGCACGAGCCCGACGTCTTCGCCGTCGCCGCCTCGGCCGGGACCACGAACGCGGGCCTGATCGACGACCTCTCCGACATCGCCGACGTGTGCGAGCGCCGCGGGGTCTGGCTCCACGTCGACGGCGCATACGGCGGCGCGGGCCTGGCGGCCGCGAGCGTCCGCGACCGCTTCGACGGCATCGAGCGCGCCGACAGCTTCATCGTCGACCCGCACAAGTGGCTCTTCGCGCCGTACGACTGCTGCGCCCTCCTGTACCGCGAGCCGGCGCTCGGCCGCGCCGCGCACACCCAGACCGCCGGATACCTCGACCAGCTCGACCGGCAGGCGTGGAATCCGACCGACCTCGCGGTGCACCTGTCGCGCCGGGCCCGTGGACTGCCCTTCTGGTACTCGCTGGCGGTCCACGGCACCGACCGCTACGCCGCCGCGGTCGAGCGGACGATCGCCACGGCGCGGCGCGTCGCCGAGGCCATCGACGCCGCCGAGCACCTGGAACTCCTCGCCGAACCCGAGCTCTCGATCGTGCTCTTCCGGCGGCCCGGCTGGACCGACGAGCGGTACGCCGCTTGGTCCAGCGCCGCCTCGAAGGACGGCGTGCTCCTCTGCGTGCCGACGAAATACCACGGCGACACCGTGCTGCGGCTCGCGTTCATCAACCCCGAGACGCGCGCGGACCTCGTGATCGCCGTGCTGGCCACGCTGGCCTGAGTCGCCTCGCGGGAGCCGGCGCCCGCCTGCTGCGATCGAGCGCCCGGACCCGGCCGGTTCTGCGGCCTGCCCTCAGTGCAGCGGTGCGCCGAGGGCCGCGGCCGAGAGCCCCGCGACGGCGCCGAGCGCGATCGCACTGACCACCCCGCGCCGCGCGACGAACAGCAGCCCTGCCGCCGCGACGACGACCGCGACCTGCCAGGCGGCGTGGAGTCCGGCGGCGAGCGGGACGGCCGACCCGAGCATCGCGCCGATCGCCGCCGGCCCGGCGCCGAGGAGGAAGGCCCGCGGGCCGGGAGCGTCGCGCCACCGCTCGAGCCGACCCGCCCCGATCAGCACGAACGAGAACGACGGCGCGAACGCGACGACGGCGGCGAGGAGGGCGCCGCCGATGCCGTGGGCGGCATACCCCACGGCCGCAACGGTGTGCACCACCGGTCCGGGCGTCGCCTGCCCGAGGGCGACGGCGTCGAGGAACTCGGGCTTCGTGAGCCAGTGGTGGTGGGCGACGGCATCGCCCTGCATGAGCGGCACGATCACGAACCCGCCGCCGTACGAGAGCGCGCCGACCTTGAAGGCGGTCCATGAGAGCGCACCGAGCCCGCCGGCGGACGTGACCAGCATCGCCAACGGGATCCCGCCGGTGAGGTCGCCGAGGGCTGTCGGCATGCCGTGCCGCACGAGCCGCTCCAGGACGCCACAGGCGATCAGGACGAGCACGAGCCACGCGCCGAGCGTGGCTGCGGCCGCGGCTCCCGCCACGACGTATGCGGACCAGCGGACGCGCGACCAGCCACGGGTCCGGGAGGCACTCGCCGGGACGAGCGCGGCGCCGGCGTGGAGGGCCACCGCGACGACGGCCGCGCCGGCTCCGGCACCGATCCCGCGGATCCACGGCGGCGGCGACCCGAGGAACACGGCCGCCAGCGCGATGATGAGGACGAGGCCGGGCAGGATGAACGCGAGCCCGCCGACGAGCGCCCCCGGGCCGCCGCGGAGCCGCCAGGCGCAGAGGATCGCGAGCTGCGTGGAGCCCGGACCGGGCAGCAGGTTCGTGGTGGCGACGTCGTGCTCGAAGGTCGTGTCGTCGATCCAACGCCTCCGCTCGACGCAGAGCTCGCGGAGCATCGCGACGTGCGCCGGTGGCCCACCGAATCCCAGACACCCGATACGGCCCCAGTCGCGAGCGATCCTCCGCAGCGGCGGCGCGGAGACGGCGGGTGCGGTCGTGCGATCCATGGCCACGAGGCCGCCGACCCTACGGCCCGCCCCCGACGCAGGCGACCCGGACGGCCCGACCTGTGATCAGGCGTTCACGCAAGCCTCACGCCGGACACCAGATCTCGCCCGGGAACTGATGCCGGAGGAAGTCGAACGAGCGCCCCTTCGCGGTGTACCGGGTGATGCCAAGCGACGGATCCCGGACGACGTTCGTGAGGTGCCAGCCGCGCACGTCCCGCGCGGCGTGGCAGGCGATCGGGGCGAGGTGGTGCGGCCCGCGAAGCGACCGCAGGGCTTCCTTGGCCCGGACGCAGGAGATCCCGCGGCGCCGGACGATCTCGTGGAAGGCCGCCACTCCGAACCCGCATCGCGCTGCGGCAGGAGGCCGCTGGCGATGCGCCGTGGCGAGCGCACGTGGCGTCGGCCCGTCGAACAGGCACGACGCGGCGACGAAGCCCCACGGCCGGGCGCGGTCCTCGGGCGCGCTGCTGTGGACGTTCACCCACCACTGGAGGCGGCCGTGCTGATCGGCGACGCGGAACCGTCCGACGTACCGGATCGTCAGGTGGCGCGAACCGTCGTGGACGCTCCACATCCGCTCGCTCGCCCGGACACGCTGCCACGGCATCCACGGGTTCACGTTCGCGTAGGCCCGGCAGGTCTTCGTCGGATCACGGAACTGCGGCCGATACCGGAGCCCGCCACCTTCCTGCCCGCGGTGGGCGCCGTCCGTGAACCGCCCGGCCCAGACCCACAGCCCCGCGTACTTCTGCGACGTCGGCCGTGGTGCTCCGGCGAGCGACGCTCCGGTGAAGCGCTTCACGTATCGGTCGGGCAACGGCTGGTCCGGCCCGATGCCGCGGCCGCAGCGGCCGGGCGGCGGCGTGCCACCGAGGTCGAGCCGGTTCTTCACGTTCATCCATCCGCACGCCGCGAAATGCGACGAGCGCGGAAGGGCGACGGCCGCCCATGCCGGTCCCTCGGAGCGCGCACCGCGCTGGCAGCCGGGCGCGCAGCGATCGAGCCCGATCCCGCGCACGGCGGTCCCGCCACGGCAGTTCCCGACGACGAACCCGGAGACCTTCGCCTGGATCGGCGACCATCGGCCGGCACAGCGGTACGCGGCCGCGTGCGGCCCGGACGTGTGCGCCGACCAGGCCGCGGGGATCGGCGCGGCGACCGCCGGCGCGCCGGCGGTGATCCCGACGAGGCCGGCCGACAGCGCGATGAGCAGCGCGACGCAGCGGACCCCGGGCACGCGCCGGAGCCTACGCGGGCACGCGGCGCTCGGTCTCGAGACGCGCCGGACCGGTGCGGGCCACGGACGGCGCCACCTCGGGCACCGCGATCGCCGGCGTCGGCACCGCCGAGGACGTCGCCTCGGCCGGCCGGACTCCGGCGATCGCGGAGCCGGGCGCTTCCTGCGCCTCGAGCACCCGCACGCGGGGCAGGAAGAACTGGACCACATGCCCGATCACGAGCGCGTAGAAGACGGTGCCGAAGTTCACGGTGCCACCGAGGAGGAACCCGACGGTGAGGACGGTGACCTCGAGCGCGGTGCGCGCCTGGCGGACGCTGCGCCCCGTGATCCGCACGATCGCGAGCCACAGGCCGTCCCGCGGACCGGAGCCGAGGTTCGCGCCCACGTAGAGCGCGCCGGCGAGTCCGTTGCCGAGGGTGCCGAGCACGAGCAGCGCGCAACGGATCTCGATGTCGCGCGGGCCAGGCTCGGGGACGAGCCGCAGGGTCGCGTCGACGCTGATCGCGATCACGATGATGTTCAGGATCGTGCCGATCCCCGGCTTCTGGCGGAGGGGGATCCAGACGAGCAGGACCGCTACGCCGACGAGCGCCGTGACCTCGCCGAACGACAGCGGCAGGTGCCGCGTGAGTCCCTGGTGGAACACGTCCCACGGGTCGAGACCGAGACCGGCGCGCACGAGCAGCGCCATCGTGGCTCCGTAGAGCCACAGCCCGACGAGGAGCTGCGGCAGTTGGCGACGGTACAGCGGTCTCATGGCCTCCATCGTGCTCATGATTGGCATTTGTTTCCATAGCCAATCGCGGTAGAGTGGCCCCCATGCCTGCCGTCAATGCCGCTCGACTGGCCTCGCTCCTCGGTGACTGGCGCGGCTCCGGGCCCTCCTACCGCGCGCTGTCCGACACGATCCGCGTGCTCGTGATCGACGCCCGTCTCCCGGCCGGCACGCGCCTCCCGAGCGAGCGGGCGCTCGCCGAGACGCTGGACGTGAGCCGCACCACCACGGCGCGCGCCTACGAGGAGCTCCGCGCCCGCGGCATCCTCGAGTCGCGCCGCGGCTCCGGCAGCGTCGTGACGCTGCCGCTCGCGGAGGTGAGCAGCAGCGCGATGCTCGAATCCCCCGACGTCGGCGACGGCATCGCCCTCACGCACGCCGCCGGCGCCGCGGTCCCGGGCCTCGGCGCGGCGTTCGAGCGGGCGCTCGCGAACCTCCCCGCGATGCTCGCCACGACCGGGTACCTCCCCGACGGCTACGAACCACTCCGGGAACGCCTCGCCGCCCGGTACGCCGCCGCAGGCCTCCCCACGGACCCGTCCCAGATCATCGTCACGAACGGCGCCCAGGGTGCGCTCGCCGTGATCTTCGCGACGCTCGTCGGCCGCAGCGACCGCGTGCTCGTCGAGGGATGCGGCTTTCCGCACGCGTTCGACAGCGTCGCCGCCGAGGGCGGCCGGATCCTCTCGCTCCCCCACGGCCGTACGCCCTGGAACACCGGCGACGTCCGCGAGGCCGCCGGCGCTGCGGATCTCGCCTATTTCATCCCGGATTTCCACAACCCGACGGGCGCGCTCATGCCGGAGGGCCAGCGGGCCGATCTCGCCCGGATCCTGCGGCGCGTCGGCACGCAGACGATCATCGACGAGACCCTCCGCGACATCACCCTCACCGACGATCCCCTGCCCCCGCCGTATGCCACCTTCGATCCGGACGCCGTCACCGTCGGATCGCTCTCGAAGTCCGTCTGGGGTGGCCTGCGACTCGGATGGATCCGTGCGCCGCACCACCTCGTGAGCGCGTTCGTCCAGACGCGCGTCCGGCTCGACCTCGGCTCGTCGGCGTTCGACCAGATCGTGGCCGTCGAGGCGCTCGATGCGCGGATCGACGGTGCCCACCTCGCCACGCTCCGCGACCAGCGCGATGTCGCGGTCGATGCGATCCGGACGA
>JAVHXX010000335.1 GCA_031119595.1 Patulibacter sp.
GCCACGGCTCGGGCGACGTCCCCGGCCTGCGCCGCGCCGTCGCCGCCGCCTTCGGGCTCGACGAGCCGGCGCTCGTCGCCGACCCCGGCGCGAAGGTCGCCGAAGACCGCACGGCCGCGCTCATCGCCCGCTTCCCGGGCACCGCCTACCGCGGCTCCGATCTCCTCGACCGCCTCGAGGAGGCGCAGCACGCGCTCCTGACCCAGCTGGCCGAGCACGACTGGGACGTCGCCCGGATCTCGGAGATCACGGCGTCGGTCCTCGGCGACGGCGTCGAGACCGGCCCGCGCGCCGCGGTCGAATCGGCGCTGCGGTTCGCCGCGGCGCAGATCGTGCCGAAGCTCCGGTCGACCACCGACGAGATGACGAACGTGGTCCGTGCCCTGAACGGCCACCACATCCCGGCAGGGCCCTCCGGCTCGCCGACCCGCGGGCGCTTCGACGTGCTCCCGACGGGCCGCAACTTCTACTCCGTCGATCCGCGCGCCCTGCCGTCGCAGCTGTCCTACGAGACGGGCGTACGCCTCGCGGACGCCGTCCTCGAGCGCCACGTGGCCGACACCGGCGAGCTGCCGAAGATGGTCGGCCTCGTCGCCTGGGGCACGGCCGCGATGCGCACCCAGGGCGACGACGCCGCCGAAGTGCTCGCGCTGCTCGGCGTTCGGCCCACGTGGCACCCGAGCTCGCGCCGCGTGACGGGGCTCGAAGTCATCCCGCTCGAGGAGCTCGGCCGCCCGCGCGTCGACGTGACCCTGCGCATCTCCGGCTTCTTCCGCGATGCGTTCCCGCACCTGCTCACCCTCCTCGACGACGCCGTGACGATGGTCGCGGCGCTCGACGAGCCGGACGACCAGAACTTCGTCGCGGCACACGCCCGCGCCGAGGCGGCCCGCCTCGCCGGCGAGCTCGAGGAGGCCGAGGCCTGGCGCCGGTCGACCACGCGCATCTTCGGCTCGAAGCCGGGCACCTACGGCGCGGGCCTGATCCAGCTCCTGGAGACCCGCGACTGGCGCGACGATGCCGACCTCGCGAAGGTCTACGAGGCCTGGGGCGGCTTCGCCTACGGCCGCGGACTCGACGGCGTCGCGGCCGGTGAGGCGATGCGGACGGCGTTCGAGAAGATCGACGTGGCCGTGAAGAACGTCGACTCGCGCGAGCACGACCACCTCGACTCCGACGACTACTACCAGTACCACGGCGGCATGATCGCGACCGTCCGCGCGCTCTCGGGGAAGGAGCCGGCCGCGTACCTCGGCGACTCCTCGGACCCGGCGAAGGTCCGGATGCGCACGCTCGCCGAGGAGACGCGCCGCATCTTCCGCGCGCGTGTCGCCAACCCCCGCTGGATCGGCTCGATGACCCGCCACGGGTTCAAGGGCGCCGCCGAGCTGCACGCCACCGTCGACTACCTCTTCGGCTACGACGCCACCACCGATGTGGCCTCGGACTGGATGTACGAGACCATCACGGAGAAGTACCTCCTCGACGAGGACATCGCGGCCTTCATGGACCAGGCCAACCCGTGGGCCGCGCGCGGCATCGCGGAGAAGCTGCTCGAGGCGATCGAGCGCGGCATGTGGAAGGAGCCGAGCGACGAGCTCGTCGACGCCATCAAGCAGCGCTACCTCGCCCTCGAGGACGACCTCGAGGCCGCGACCGCCTAGCGCGGCGCGCGGTCCCGTCGCCCCACCCGATGCCCGTTCCGCGGACCCGCGCACCTAGGGTGGCTGGCTGATGCCCGTTCCCGCGTACCCGCTGAGCGCGATCGTCGGCCAGGACGACCTGGTCGAGGCGCTGCTCGTGAGCGCCGTCCACCCCGTCGTGGGCGGCGTGCTCGTGCGCGGCGAGCGCGGCACGGCGAAGTCCACGGCCGTGCGCGCGCTCGCGCCGATGCTCGGCACGGGCGACGGCGATGCCGCCCCGCTCGTCGAGCTGCCGCTCGGCGCCACGCTCGACCGCCTCGTCGGCACCCTCGACCTGCGAGCAGCGCTCGAGGGCGAACACCGGGTCGAGGCCGGCCTCCTGAGCCGCGCCCACGGCGGCGTGCTCTACGTCGACGAGGTCAACCTCCTCGCCGACCACCTCGTCGACGCGCTCCTCGATGCCGCAGCGTCCGGCGCGGTGACCGTCGAACGCGACGGCGTGTCGGTGGTGCAGGAGGCGCGCTTCATCCTCGTCGGCACCATGAATCCCGAGGAGGGTGAGCTCCGGCCGCAGCTCCTGGACCGCTTCGGCCTCGGCGTCGAGGTGACCGGCCCGCGTGAGCCGGCACAGCGCGCGGCGATCGTGAAACGGCGGATGGAGTTCGACGCCGACCCGGCCGCGTTCTGCGCGCGCTGGGCCGACGAGGAGGCGGCGTACGTCGAGCGGATCCGGACCGCCCAGGCCCTGATCGGCTCAGTCTCGATCGGCGAGCGCGAGCTCCTGCGGATCTCGACGGTATGCGCGAAGCTCGACCTCGACGGCGTCCGCGGCGACCTCGTGTGCGCGCACACGGCCCGGGCCCTCGCGGCGCTCGCGGGCGCGACCGAGGTGACCTCCGAGCACGTCGAGCGGGCCGCGCACCTCGCCCTGCGGCACCGGATGCGACGCGATCCGCTGGCCCCGCCGCCAGGCGGTGGCCGCGATCCGGGCATCGACGACGCACTCGAGCAGGCGGAGAGCGAACTTCCGCCGGAAACGCCGGAGAGCCCCGTTCCGGGCGCCACGCCGGATCCGAGGGACGAGGCGGGGGATTCGTCATCTGAGGAGCGCAACGACGGAGACGAGTCCGGTGGGCCCGATCGCGGCGATGAGGCTCCAAATCCGTCGGATTTGCAGGGAGAAACCGGCACGGACGAGGAATTCGCGTCGACGATGCCTCAACCTCAACTCCAGACTGAGACTTCCTGGCAGCCGTCATCGGAACTGGCGCCACCGCCCCGAGATCTCGGGCGAAATGACGATCCCGGCCCTGAGCGGCCGCCGCGGTCCGTCGGTGCGGCCGCGATCCCGAGTCGCGTCCCGGAAACGGCCCTCAGATTGCACCGCGGGCCGCGTTCGGCCTCGAATCGCAGCGCCATGGAGAGCTTCACGCCGTCTGGCCGGGCGCCGGGTGGCACCCTCGCAGTGGTCGATTCGCGCCCTGCACTCGCCGACGATCCGGTCGCGATCCTGCCGACGATCCTCGCCTCGCTGCGCGGCGACGCGCGGCCGCAGGCGGCCGTCGTCGGCGGCGGTCGGAGCGCCTTGCTCTGCCTGATCGTCGATACGAGTGGGTCGATGGCCGCCCGTCGACGGCTCTCGCGGGTGAAGGGCGCACTCGAGGCAGCGCTCCGGCGCGCCTACGCGCGCCGCGATCTCGTCGCCGTGGTCGCGTTCTCCGGCGAGGGGGCCCGCACGCTCGTCGCGCCAGGCACGCCGATCGAGCAGGCCGCCGCGGCCGTCGATGCGCTCCCCGCCGGCGGGCGCACGCCCCTCGCGGCCGGCATCGCGCACGCCGCGGACCTCCTCGAAGAGGCCGCGCGTGGCCACCACGCCGGCCGGGCCAGGATCGCCGTGCTCCTCACGGACGGCCGCGCCGACGATCGCGCCGGCCATGCCCGCGCGGCGCTCGCACGCGTCGCCGCCGCCTCCGACCGCACCGTGGTGGTGGACCTCGAGGACGGCCGCGCACGCCTCGGCCTGGCCGCACCCCTCGCCGCGGCCGCGGGCGCCGACCTCACCCGGCTCGTGGCGCCGGGCGAGGACATCAGTCGCCACCCCGCGGCCTGAGGGCCGCAGGGCACCGCCGGCCGCCTGATCCGAGAACGACGAACGGCGCCCGAGGGCGCCGTTCGCGGGGACATCGGTGGTGGTGACGGGAAGGGTCAGCCGCGGCGGTACGGATCGATCGCGACGGAGTCGATCGTGACCCCGATGTTCGCGATCGGCGTGACGGCGCCGGAGATCGTGGCGACGAGGTTCGACGCGGCTCCGCCCATGGTCGTGGCGGCGGCCGTGATCGCGCTGTTGCCCGTGACCGCGGTCGCGGTGTCCTGCACGAAGTCCGTGGGGCTCAGCGACGTGATCTTCAGCTGCACGGAGGCGGTCTTCGCGGTGGCGTTCAGCGGGATGAGCGTCGCGAGGGGGCTCTTCGGCGACGCCTGCCAGGCCGACGGCGCGATCGTGAGCGCCTTCGACGACACGAGCTGCACGTTCGTGACGGCACCGGTCGCGTCGCGATAGATCACGTAGGCGATGAACCCGGACAGCGAAGCGTTGTCGACCTTGTAGGTGAAGCGGAAGTTCGGGTTCGACTCGTCGACGCAGAACGCGGGCGACGTCGCCGACGCGCCGAGCGGGAGCTGCAGTGCGTGGCTGCCGGACGCAACCCCGAGGGTCTCGTTGCCGGCGACGACCTTCGCACCGCTCGACAGGGTCCAGCCCGCGGCGCCGCTCTCGAAGTCGCCTCCGGGGGCGAGCGAATAGTCGGCGGGGTCGCCATCGACCTTGGCGAACGCCTTCGTGGTCGGGACCGGCGTGCACGCGGCGCCGGCCGGGACGGCCGCGCTGGTCGTCGATGTGGCCGTGGTCGTGGTGGCCGTGGTGGCCTTCGCTGCCGGGGCCGGGGTCGGGGTGGGCGCGGCCGCGACCTTGGCGGGCGCCGGGGCGAACAGGGAGCTCAGGCCGCCGGCGTTTGCGGTCGCGGGGACGATCGCGAGTGTCGTGGCGAGGGCGATGCCGGAGGCGACGATGGTGCCTTGTTTGCGGAGAGGCATAGGGGGAGGACCTCGAGGATCAGGGTGGCGGGAAGCGGCGGGAAGCCGGGTGTACCCACTCTTCGCCGCACCACACCGCAAACATGAGCGTCGGACGGCCCGCCGGCCCGTTTTGCGGATGGGATCGCGTATGACGCCCCGGAATGGACGCGAACGCCCTTCCAGAAATGGACCGGACGTCCAGGAGCACGCGTGACCGGTTCGGGACACCAGCCGGCATTCGAAGGGCGGCTCGAAAATCCACCCCCGCCCACGGACCCCGCCGGCCGCCGCCATGCGAACCGACACGAGCCGCTCCCAACACGGCGCAACGAGCGGGTCCCGGCACGGCGCAACGAGCCGTCCCAGCAGCCCTGCCCACGCGCGGCCGCGGCCCTCAGGCAAGTCAGCACGCGGCTCCGTCCCTCAGCCGTGCCACCACGGCACGTGGATTGCGAGTGCCCCCGGGAGGCGGGAGGCGCCGCTCCGAAGACCAGAACTCTCGGAGACAGACCAC
>JAVHXX010000336.1 GCA_031119595.1 Patulibacter sp.
CCGCGAGCGAGAGCGAGATCAGGGCGATCACGGTGAGCGCCTGGGCGGTGCTCACCTCGAACGACTGGCGCGTCGTCTCGTAGCCACCGACGACGCTCGACACCTCGTGGCGGGCCTGCTTGTTGTAGACGATCTTCGCGATCGCGGTGACCGTCTCGCGCGTGATGAACCACATCTGGCTCACCGACGCCCCGGCGCCGTCGATGATCCCGGTCTTCTCGATCGGGTACGCGAACGAGAGCCCCAGGCGATAGCGCTTGCGGACGGGGTCGTACTTCGGCGTCACCGGCACGGTCTTCAGCACGCCGTCGCGGCGGACGGTGACCTGCAGGGGCTGCGGGTTCGCACACTCGGCGTACTCGGGCGTGTACGGCGGACCGTCGCCCTTGTACTGCGTCCCGAGCGGCTTCGCGTTGCAGCCGCCGGTCGAGATCAGGGCGATCATCGCGGCCTGGCGCTTGTCGAGCTCGGCATTGGATACACCGGGCTCGTCACCGAGGACGGTCTTCGCAGGAGATGTGGTCGTCGCCGCAGCGGTCACCTTCGCGAGTCGGTCGTTGTCCTGGAGGACCGTTTTCGCGGAATAGCCGGTCTGGATCTGCGACACGGCGATGCCGTCGACGGCGCGGCCGTGGATCGTGACGATGCCGAGCAGGAGGACGAACGCGATCACGAGGTTCACGAACGGTCCTGCGGCGATCACGACGAGGCGCTTCCAGACCGGCGAGCCGGCGTACGAGCGGGCGAACAGCTCGGGCGGGAGCTCGGCAGCCTCATCCGGGCTCATGCCGGTGATCTTCACGTAGCCGCCGAGCGGGATCGTCCCGATGGCGTACTGCGTCTCGCCACGCTGGATCTTCGCGATCGGGGCCCCGAAGAAGAGCGAGAACTTCTCGACCCGCATGCCGACGGCCTTCGCCGCCGAGAAGTGCCCGAGCTCGTGGAAGATGATGAGGAGCGCGAACCCCAGGAACGCGAGGAGCCAGCTCACGCGGCGACCAGGCGATCGACGACGGCCCCGGCGGTCGCGCGGGCGGCGCGGTCGATCTCCAGCAGCTGTGACGCGTGGTGCACGGGGATCTCGCCCTCGCGCTCGAGGGTCGTCTCGACGACCTCCGGGATCGCGCCGAAGGTGATCTGCCCGTCGAGGAACGCGTACACGGCGACCTCGTTGGCGGCGTTGAGGACGCACGGTGCGCCGCCGCCGGTGGCCATCGCCTCGCGGGCGAGCCGCAGGCACGGGAAGCGGTCCTCGTCGGGTGCCTCGAAGGTGAGCCGGCCGACCTCGGCGAGGTCGAGTTTGCGGCTCGGGAGCGTGTTGCTCGTCCCGCGGTGCAGCGCCCACGAGATCGGCACGCGCATGTCGGGATGTCCGAGGTGCGCGAGCTGCGCGCCGTCGGCGAGGGTGACCATGCCGTGGATGATCGACTGCGGGTGGACCAGCACGTCGATCTTTTCCATCGGCACGTCGAAGAGGTGGTGCGCCTCGATGAGCTCCAGGCCCTTGTTCATCATCGTCGCCGAGTCGATCGTGATCTTGCCGCCCATCCGCCAGGTGGGATGAGCCAGTGCCTGATCGACGGTAGCGGTCTGGATCGCCTCCGCACCCCACTCCCGGAACGGTCCGCCGGAGGCCGTCACGACGAGCCGGGTCACCTCGCCCGCACTCGTGGCGCCGAGCAGCTGCGCGAGCGCACTGTGCTCGGAGTCGACGGGCCAGAGCCGGGCGCCGGTCGCCTCGGCGAGCCCGGTGACGAGTGCCCCGCCCACGACCAAGGATTCCTTGTTGGCAAGGGCGACATCGATGCCTTCGCCGAGCGACGCGAGCGTCGACCCGAGGCCGGCCGCGCCGACGATCGCGTTGAGGACGAGGTCGGCACCGGAGCTGATCGCGAGCTCCAGGACGCCGTCGGGGCCGGCGAGGACCTCACCGGCGAAGTGGACGCGCGCTGCCTCGGCGGATTGCCGATCGGCGAGCGCGATGCGCCCGACGCCGAGACGCTCCGCCTGGGCGACGGCTTCCTTCCAGTCCTTGCCGGCGGCGAGGCCGGTGCAGCGCATCGCGCCCTGCGAGCGCTCCAGGACGTCGGCGGCCTGGGTGCCGATCGAACCGGAGCAACCGAGGACCACGACCGCCTCGGCGCCGTCCGTCATCGGAGCCAGAGCCAGGTGTAGTAGCCGGCGACGGTGGTGAAGAGCACCGCGTCGAGCCGGTCGAGTGCGCCGCCGTGTGCGCCGAAGAGCGTGCCCGTGTCCTTCGTCTGCGCCTCGCGCTTGAAGAAGGACTCGAAGAGATCGCCGATCGGCGACACCAGCGCGACGACCACGCCGAGGATCAGGGAGTCCCAGCCGGTCATCCAGTCCTGGTAGAGCCCGGCGACCCACACGGCGAAGACCGCCGCGAGGATGCCGATCAGCAGGCCTTCGACGGTCTTGTTCGGGGATATGGCCGGCGAGAGCTTCGTGCGACCGAAGGCGCGGCCGCCGAGGTAGGCGGCGGTGTCACCGACGAACGTGCCGGCGAGCACGTCGATGAGGACGTCCGAGCCGTTCGTGAGGTCGCGCAGGAGGATCGCGTGGGCCACGCCCAGGCCGATCCAGGTGACGGCGAAGATCGTCATGGCGACACCCACCGCAGTCGTCTTGACCTGCGCGAACGAGAGCAGGAACACGACGAGGAAGCTGATCACCACGACGAGCGCGAGATGCTGGCGGCCGCCGGTGTGCGCGGCGATGCAGAGCGAGATGATCCCGAGGAACCCGCCGATGCGGACCGGGTGGATCGGCTCGTACATGCGGAAGAACTCGTGCGCGCAGATGATCGCGAGCGCAGCGGCGCCGGCGGTGAACCACCAGCCGCCGAGCGCGACGATGACGAGCGCGAAGGCGAGCGCCGGGATCGCGACCGCGACGCGGGCGCCGAGGTCGGACTTCTTCGCCGGGCCGGGTTGACCCTGCGGCGCAGGACGCCGCTGGCGCGGCGGCCGGCCGGTGCGGGACGCGCCACTCATGCGACGCGGCCCCCGAACCGGCGCTGACGCCGGCTGTACTCGTCGAAGCACTCGACGAACGCCTCACGGGTGAAGTCCGGCCAGAGCTCGTCGCGGAACACGAACTCAGAGTACGCGCACTGCCAGAGCAAGTAGTTGCTAAGACGTTGTTCTCCAGATGTTCTGATCAGAAGATCGGGGTCCTCGAGCTCGGGCACGTGCAGCAGCTGACGGAAGGCGTCCTCGCCGCCGCCGGTGTACTGCTCGGCGGCGCGGAGGATCTCGGCGCGGGCGCCGTAGTTGAACGCCACGAACAGCGTCATGAGGTCGCCTTCGGCGGTGCGCACCTCGGCATCGTCCATGCGGTCGAGCAGCTTCTGCGGCACGCCGTCGCGGGACCCGACGAACTTCATGCGGATCCCACTCTCGATCATCTCGGGGGTCTCCTCGACGATCCGCTCCGCGAACAGGCGCAGCAGCCCCTCGACCTCATCGGCCGGGCGGCTCCAGTTCTCCGTGGAGAACGAGTACACGGTGAGCTGTTTGACGCCGAGACGGACGGCGTCCTTCATGCGGTCGCGGACCACGTCGGCACCGGCGCGGTGCCCGGCGATCGGCGGGAGGCCTCGCTGGGAGGCCCACCGGCCGTTGCCGTCCGTGATGATCGCGACGTTGCGCGGTCCGTCGCTGTCGGGCACTAGAGGGTCTAGACCTCGAGGATCTCGTCCTCTTTGGCCTTCAGGCGGCCATCGAGGTCGGCGATCGCGGAATCGGTGATCTTCTGGAGTTCGCCCTCACCACGGTGCTCCTCGTCGGCGCCGACGTCGCCGTCGTCCTTGAGCTTCTTGAGGGTCTGGAGGTTGTCGCGGCGGACGTTGCGGATGGCGATCTTGCCTTCCTCACCGATCTTCCGGGCGACCTTCACGAGGTCCTTGCGGCGCTCCTCGTTGAGCTCCGGGATGTTGATCCGGATGACCTTGCCGTCGTTGTTCGGGGTGAGCCCGAGACCCGACTCGACGATGGCCTTCTCGATGAGCTTCAGCGCACCGGCGTCGAACGGCTGGACGGTGAGGAGACGCGCCTCGGGCGCGCTCAACGTGGCGAGTTGCTTGAGCGGGGTCGGGGCCCCGTAGTAGTCGACGACGACGCGGTCGAGCAGCGACGGGTTCGCGCGACCGGTACGCACCGTGCCGAACTCGTGCTGGGTGTTGTCGACCGTCTTGGCCATGCGCTCGCGCGCGTCGGCAAGCAGGGTGTCGATGGCTTCGCTCATGCAGTGATCACCAGTGTTCCGAGAGGTTGGCCCGACACTATCCGTTCGATGTTCTGCTCGTCGTCGAGGTTGAACACGCGGATCGGGAGTCGATTCTCCATGCAGAGGGTGAGCGCCGTGGCGTCCATCACCTTGAGGCCGCGCGAGACGGCCTCCATGTGGGAGATCTCGTCGATCAGCACGGCGTCGGGGTTGGTGCGGGGGTCGTCGTCGTAGACGCCCTCCACCCCGTTCTTCGCCATCAGGATGGCGTCGGCGTGGATCTCCGCGGCGCGCAGCGCGGCGGCGGTGTCGGTCGTGAAGAACGGGTTGCCGGTGCCGGCGGCGAAGATCACCACGCGGCCCTTCTCGAGGTGGCGCATGGCCCGGCGGCGGATGTAGGGCTCCGCGACCTCGGAGATCGTGAGGGCCGACTGGACACGCGTGGGCACGCCGGCCTTCTCGAGGGCGTCCTGGAACGCGAGGGCGTTCAGGACGGTCGCGATCATGCCCATGTAGTCGGCGGTGGCACGGTCCATGCCGCTCGCCGCGCCGGCCATGCCGCGGAAGATGTTGCCGCCGCCGACGACCAGCGCGAGCTCGAGGCCCTTCGCGTGCACCGCGGCGATGGCCGCCGCGATGGACTTCACACGATCGGGATCGGTGCCGTGTTCGAGGTCACCGAGGAGGGCCTCGCCGGAGACCTTCAGCAGGACTCGCTTGTAGGCGAGCGGTTCGGAGGCCGAAGGATCCGGCGAGGAGGCGGTCACGCTGGCTACGCGCCGATCTGGAAGCGGGCGAACTTCTTGATGACGATGTTCTCACCCGTGCGGGTGGAGGCATCGGCGCGAAGCTGCTCGATGGTCTTGTTGTCGTGCTTGTCGACGTTGATGTGCGTCTGGTCGAGGAGAACGATCTCCTCCTTCCACTTGCGCAGCTTGCCGTCGGCGATCTTCTCGCGGATCTCCTGGGGCTTGTTG
>JAVHXX010000337.1 GCA_031119595.1 Patulibacter sp.
TCCCAGCAGGAGCGACGCGGACTTCGCCTCGACGGAGGTGGTGTCAGGCGTGGTGGCCGACGAGGCTCGCGGCGTCGTCTTCGGTGCGGACTTCGACGACGAAGAGCTTGGGCGGGAGGTCTTTGCCTTCGCGGCGGACGCGGTCGTTGCCGCTGACGAGGCGGACCCGGCGTTCTCGTCGGAATTTGCGGTGGAGTCGTCCACCGACTGCCCGGCGCTCAGTTGCGTACCGCAGCTGTTCGACTTCGTAGCCGACGAGGTGATGCAGTTGAGGAGGTTGTAGGCAGCGCCACGCAGGTACGACCCGTTCGCATCCCGGCCGTTCGTCGCATATGCGATGCCGTAAATCGACCGGATGATGTAGTCGAGGCCACCCGCGGACTTGAAGTCGCCGAGCGTGAGACCGAGGACCGAGGCCGTGGCCTTCACACCCGCGGACGTCTTCACGACGCGGTCGAAGAGCGCGTTGGTCGTGTCGCTCGTGAGCACCTCGCGGCCCTTCGAGAGGGTCGGCCCGAGCGAGTTCACGGCCGTGGTGCCGCGGCTGGCGACGGTCGGCAGGAGGTTGAGCACGGTGGCGAGGTCGGAGGCGCTGTCGTTGAGGTTGTCGGCGATCGGCGACAGCTGATCGGCGAGCTCGTTCGCGCGGTCCGCCGTCGGCTTGACCTCGGTGAGGAGGTTGTTGAGCTGGGTGATGCTCGCCTTGAGGTTCGCCTCGCGACGAGCCAGTGTGCCGGTCACGGAGGCGCCGTGCTCGACGGCCCCGGTCAGCGACGCGCGCTCGCTCGCGAGCGACTGGAGCGTCTGGTCCGTGGAGGAGGTGAGCTGCTTGAGCATGTCCTGCTGCTCGGAGAGCTGCTTGAGGACGGCGTTCGTGTTCTCGAGGGCGACGTTGCCCTTGCGCAGCGCGGTCTGGAGCTCGTCGCCGCGGCCGGCGATGCCGGTACCGAGCTCGCGGATGATGATCCCGAGCTTCTCGCGGACGGACGCGGTGTTGACGTCGAGGACCTCGTCGGAGTCGATCGCGACCGAGGTGTTGGTGACGGGCAGCAGGTGCTCGCCCTTGTACGGACCGCTCGCGATCGCCGGGAGGGGCCCCGGGGCCGTGGCACCGTCCGGGCGAACGGCGGTGAGGGTGCACTCGACGTAGCGCTCGCCGATCAGCGCCTGCGGGCGTACGCGGCAGGTCGCGTCCTTGCGGAAGTCCTTGTAGCCGGGGTCCGTGACGGTGAGCGTGACGGCGGCCTGGTTGTCGTCGGTGAGATCGACGCTCTTGACCTTGCCGATCTTGACGCCGGAGACCTTGAGGTCGAGACCCGAGATCACGAACGGCGCGCTCGTGAAGATCGCGCGGACCTCGTAGTTGCTCGCCGAGGCCGACGAACCACCGCAGCCCGAGAGGGCGCCGGCCGCGATCGCGCAGATCGCAGCGACGCCGGCGACGCGGCGGGCGGCGCGGGAGCGCAGCGTGGTGTGCAGACGACCGGTCATCACTTGCTCGGCGGCACGGCGGTCGTGTCGCAGGCGATCGCGCCGTTGTCGGTGTACGGGGCGGAGCCGTCCGAGGTGGCCTGGGCGGCGGAGCCCGGGCAGCGGTTGATCGCCGTGGTGTAGCCCTGGAGACGGTTGTTGAAGCTCGAGCGCGGGATCAGGTCCTGGTTGCCGCTGCCGTCGGCACCGCTGAGCTGGAAGATGTTGAGGACCGGCGACAGGCGCAGGTAATGACCGGCCGCGTCGTAGTTGGCCGACGCGAGACCGAGGTTGTTGATGGCCGCGAGGATGTCCGGCGTGTACGCGCGCGTCTTGGAGAGCAGCGGCGTTGCGGCGGACAGGCCGGCGGGCACGGTCTTCGACGCCTTGGTGGCGGCGCTGCCCACGCCGACGGCGGCGTCGAGGAGGTCAGCGGCGTCGTTGTTCTTGCCCGGCTTGTTCAGCGCGTTGGCGAGTGACGTGATCGTGGTCGAGCCACTGTCGAGCGTGCTGCGGAGCTTGTTGAGGGTCTCGGGGACGCCCGCACGGTTGGCGGAGGCCTTGTCGAGCAGCGCCTGCACGTCCTTGAGGGTGTTGGGCAGCTTGTTGAGGACGGTGGTCGCCTCGTCGAGGGTCTGCGGCGCGCGCTGGAGGGTCTGCGTGATCTCGGTGCCGTTGCCGGCGATCGCCTCGCTCGCGATACCCGCGTTGCGCGTGAGTCGCTCGATCGCGGCGGAGCGGTCCGCGAGAGCGCTGTCGATCTGGGCGGCGTTCACGACGATGTCGCGGAGCGACTGGTCGTCGGGGTTGAGGTCCTTCACGAACTTGTCGACGGCGCCGAGGGTGCCGGGCGCGTTCTCGAGGACCTTCTTGAGGTTCTCCGAGTTCCCGTCGACGATCTGGGCCTGACCCTTGACCAGAGCTTGAATGCCGGCGCGCGTCTTCGGATCGAACGCGTTGACGAGCTGGTCCTGGCTGACGAGACCGGTGGTCTGGTTGGTACCGATGACCGAACCCTCAGGCAGCGCTGGAGCGTTGTTGGGGGCAAGGCTGAGGGCTACGTAGTGGTTGGCGACACCACCGAGCGAGGCTGCGCGGATCTGCGCGAGCGTGCCCTTGCGGAGCGGCCCGAGTTCGTTGACCTCGATGCCGACCTTCGCCTTGAGGTCCTTGGTGACCCCGATGCTCGAGACGGTGCCCATGGTCTCGCCGTTGACCTTCACGAGGTTGCCCTTGATGAGACCACCCGCGTCTTCGAAGACGAGCGTGTAGTGGTCGGCCTCGCCACCGCGCAGGGTGACGAAGGCGAGCGCGAGCACGCCGAGGATGATCGCTGCGATCGCAGCGATTCGGGACGGGGTCATCGGAGCGACCCTCGCTCGATGTGGGCCGGGTGCATCACCCGGGTTACTCCATCCCCAGCGGGCCGTCGGCCTTGCCTGAGAGGAACTGCCGCACGAACGGGTTCGGCGAATCGAACAGCTCTTGCGCCGGACCGGACTCGACGATGCGGCCCTTCCACAGCACCGCGATGTGCTGCGCGACGGAGCGCGCGCTCGCGATGTCGTGGGTGATGACGATGTAGGTGCCGCCGTTCTCCGCGTGCACCTCCTCGATCAGCTCGCACAGCAGGGCCGTACGGACGGGGTCGAGGCCCGAGTCGGGCTCGTCGAAGAGGACGATGTCCGGATCGAGGACGAGGGCGCGGGCGAGGCCGGCGCGCTTGCGCATGCCGCCCGAGAGCTCGTTCGGGTACTTGTCGCGCGCAGGGATCAGACCGACCTCGTTGAGGCGGCGGTCGACGATCTCCTTGATCTCGCGCTCGCCCTTGTCGGTGTGCTGCCGGAGCGGGAACGCGACGTTGTCGTAGAGGTTCATCGAACCGAAGAGCGCGCCGTCCTGGAACAGGACGCCGAAGCGCTTGCGCATCTCGAAGAGTTCGTCGTCCGGGAGGTTCGGGACCGACTGGCCCTTCACGAGGACGTCGCCCTGGTCAGGGAAGAGCAGGCCGACCATGTGCTTGATGCAGACGGACTTGCCGGTGCCGGACGGGCCGAGGATCATCGAGACCTTGCCCTCCGGGATGGCGAGGTCGAGACCGCGGAGGATCTTGTTGCTGCCGAAGGCCTTGTGCACGCCCTTGAACTCGATGGCGAAGGGGCCGTCGAGGTCGTGGGTCTCACCACGGTGGTAGGCGTATTCGTCGGCGACGAGCAGCGGGTCGGGCTCGCGCATGACCGCGGAGCCCGGCTTGGTCGCAGGCTGGCCGGACGCGGACGCGGCGGCCACGGGCTCACGCTGCTGCTCGACGGCGGGACCGTCGGCGAACAGGTCGTCGGCCTCGTCGATCAGACCGAGATCGTGCGCCGTGCGGTTCGGCGGAGCATCGAGATCCTCGGGGCGCAGCGCCTCGAAGGCGTCGTCCGGGGTCTCGTCCTCGTTGTTGCGTGGCGTTTCGTCCATGGTCAGCCTCCGATCGGAGCGCGAGGGTTGGAGCCCCAGAACACCTGGGTCAGGATCATGCCGATGAGGTGCACGAGCACGATGTTCACGGCCATCGATTTCGCCGTGGCCGTGCCGACCCCTACGGGGCCGCCGCTCGTGTTGTACCCGTAGTAACACCCGATGAGCACGATCGTGGTGGCCATGAGCATCGCCTTCGTGAGGCTGAAGAGGAGGTCCGGCGGGTTCTGGAACTGCCAGAACAGCTGGAGATAGCCGCCCGACGAAACCTGGCCGAGCTGGTCGACGACGGCGATGTACGAGCCGAAGAAGCCCGAGGCCACGCCGGCCACGTAGAGGAACGGCAGCACGAGCCAGGACGCCAGCATCTTGGTCGAGCAGAGGAAGGTGAGCGAATCGACGCCCATCACCTCGAGCGCGTCGATCTCTTCGGAGATCCGCATGGCACCGAGCTCGGCGACGATGCCGGTGCCGACCTTGGCGGCCATCATGTAGCCGAAGACGTACGGGACGAGCTCTCGGAGGTCGCACCAGGCGGTGAAGACCGCGGCGTACGCCGGGGCACCGACGGCCGAGGTGGAGTAGCCACCCTCGATGCCGCACTGCAGGCCGATCACGAAGATCATGCCGACGATCACGAGCCCGGAGCTGACGATGATCAGGCCCGACTGGCGGATGATCTCGCCGCTGAACTTGAAGACCTTCAGCGTGAAGATGTTCTTCAGGACGCGCAGCATGAACTGCACGATCTCGCCGGTGTTGCCGATGGCCTCGCCGACGGCCGACGCCTCGAAGCGTGCTCCGACGGCGCTCATCGGACGACCGCCAGTTCGGGGTGCGTGGCGAGGAGCGTCTGCGTGAAGACGTAGTTGAAGGCGAACACGCCGATGAAGGCGATGACGACGGCCTGGTTGACCGCGCGGCCGACGCCCTCGGCGCCACCGGAGGCCGTCATGCCCTTGTAGCAACACACAATCGAGATGATGGCTCCGAACAGGGTGCACTTGATCAGCGACCCCCAGAGATCGATGATCGAGGCGTTGTTCAGGAAGGTCGAGAAGAAGGGCGCGAGCGGCTCGCCGTTGACGAGCGTCGCGATGATGCCACCGGACACGCCGAACAGCACCGCGTAGATGTCGAAGAGACTCGCGACGACCATGAGCGCGAGGAAACGCGGGACCACGAGGTTCTTGACCGGGTCGACACCGAGCACCTGGAGGGCGTCGAGCTCTTCGCGGATCTTGCGGGCGCCGAGGTCGGCGGTCATGGCGGTGCCGGCCACGCC
>JAVHXX010000338.1 GCA_031119595.1 Patulibacter sp.
CGCGGAGCACCTCGCGGACGAGGTCCGGATGGCCGACGCTCACGAAGTTCCCCATCCCGGCGAGCCGCACCGTGTAGAGGTCGCCGAAGCGTTCCTTCGTGCGCACCACCAGCGGTCGCTGCCGGTAGATCGCACCCATCGACTGCAGCCACGCGGGCGTGCGCGGGCCCGGCGGCAGGCCGGGCATCGGCACGTGCGTGCCCCGGGGCCCGGGGCGCTGGTAGTCGACGGTGCTGGTGGGTGTGGCGGTCTCGGTCACGGCGGTGGTCCTCGGCTCGCGGGCTCGTGGGAGGCGGAGCGTGTCGCGCGGTACACGAACGTACCACTGTGGGTGGCGCGCGTCGACCGAAAGCGACACCCAATGTTCCTCGGTTGACGCAGCGAGCTTCTTTGGGGCAAGCCGGGGACGCGCCGGGACGCGACCGCCCGAGGAAGCGACACACAACGATCCTCGGTTTACGCAGCGAGCTTCTTTGGGTCAAAGCCGCGCCGCGGGCGCCGCGCCGGGACGCAGCACCGGCGCCGTCGCCCTACCCTGATCCCGATGGCCCGGCTCCCCGACGGCGACCCCGCACCCGCCGACGGGTCCCTCCCGCCCGAGGCACTCGCCGGGCTGGCCGGGCGGCCCTTCGGGATGTACGTACACGTGCCGTTCTGCGCGACGCGCTGCGGCTACTGCGACTTCAACACGTACGTCGCGGGCGAGAGCGGCGCCGCGCAGTCGGGCTACGTCGACGCCGTCCTGCGCGAGCTCGCCCTCGCGCGCGAGACGCTCACCGCGAACGGCACCGACCTCCCGCCCGCCGAGACCGTCTTCTTCGGCGGCGGCACGCCGACGCTGCTGCCGCCGACCGAGCTCGCGCGGCTGCTCGACGGGGTCCGCGAGCACGTCGGCATCGCGGCCGGGGCCGAGATCACCACCGAGGCGAACCCGGAGTCGGTCGACCCGGCGTCCCTGCACGCGCTGCGGGAGGCCGGGTTCACGCGCCTGTCGCTCGGGATGCAGAGCGCGGTGCCGTCGGTCCTGGCGACGCTCGACCGCGTGCACTCGCCGGGCCGCGCCGTCGCGGCCGCCAAGGAGGCGCGCGCCGCCGGGTTCGAGCAGGTCAGCGTCGACCTGATCTACGGCACCCCGGGCGAGACCGCCGCCGACTGGGAGACCTCGCTCCACGCCGCGATCGAGGCCGAGCCGAACCACGTGAGCACGTACTCGTTGATCGTCGAGCCGGGCACGCGGATGGCCGCGCAGGTACGCCGCGGCGAGCTGGTCGTGCCGGGCGAGGACGTCATCGTCGACCGCTTCGAGACCGCCGACCGCGTGCTCTCCGCCGCCGGGCTCCACTGGTACGAGACCTGTTCGTGGGCGGTCGACGAGGACGCCTACTGCCGCCACAATCTCGGCTACTGGGCCGGCGGGAACTGGTGGGGCGCCGGGCCGGGCGCGCACAGCCACGTCGGCGGCGTGCGTTGGTGGAACGTCCTTCATCCCCGGGCGTGGTCGGAGAAGCTCGCCGCCGGCGGGTCGCCCGCCGCCGCCCGCGAGATCCCGGACGCCGAGGAGGTCCGCCTCGAGCAGGTCATGCTCGGGCTGCGCCTGAGGAGCGGCGTCGCCCTCGACGTCCTCACCCGCGACGGCCGCCGCGCCGCGCAGCGTCACGTCGACGGCGGCCTCCTCGAGCCGGGCGCGCACGCCGGCGGCCAGGCTGTCCTCACGCTCCGCGGCCGACTGCTCGCGGACCCGGTCACGATCGACCTGGCGGAGTAGGGCGGGCGCGGCGCGCGCTCAGCTCGCCTGGTCCGCCCAGGCCTGCAGGACGGTGGCGAGTCGCCACACGTGGTGGCGTTCGATGAAGTCCAGGTCGCCGGGGGCGCGCTGGGCGAGGGCGAGCGTGCGGTCGCGGTGGAGGGTGCCCCAGAGCGGATCGCTGGTCGAGAGGCGACCGGCGAGGGCGGTCACGTGGGCCTGGGCCGCGGCGAGCGCATCCTCGACCTTGCCGCCCGGTTCGACGGCCTCCTCCTTCGCGCCCGTGCCGCGGATCGCGTGCTCGAAGGCGTCGCGGGTCGCCGCGGGCTGGCCGGCGACGAGCGCGCGCGTGACCTCGTCGTGGAACGCCGAGCGCGTGTGCTCCTCCGGCGTGCCGGCCCACATCGCGGGCAGCAGCCGTCGCGACCAGAGCGGCGAGGCGTAGTCGAGGCCGAGTTCGAAGTGGATGAGCGCGCCGCCGAGATGCCGGGCGAGGCGGTCGCTGAGGTAGTAGAGGTCGCCGAGGGCGTCCCAGCCGGCGCCGGCGCTGCGGATGCCACGCAGCCGCGCCCACGTGGTGCGGGCGAAGTCGAGCTCGGCCGCGGCCGTGAGCGGCAGCGACCGCCCGGGCCGCCGGGACAGCGTCTTGAGCAGCACGACGGGCGCGGTCGCGTGGCCGCGGGCCCGCCCGTAGAACGCCCGCGCGAGCTCGCCGCCCTGCCCGCTGAGCCAGGTGCTCGCGAGATCCGAGGGGGCGTGCGGGAAGAAGTGCGCGTCGGCGGCAGTGACGATGCCGGACGAGAGTCGCGACACGAGTTCGATCGTCTCGACCGGCGCCGTCGACCGGGTCGCCTGGGCGTCGGTGATCGCGAGGTGCGGCACCCCGGACGCGTCCGCGAGGCCCTTCCCCACGACGAAGTCCTCGCTGTCGGCCGAGCCGCCGGTGACCGCGCGGATCGGCAGCTCGGCGGCGAGCGCCGCGGCGAGGACGAGGCGCGAGTCCTTGCCCCCGCTGACCGGCACGACGAGGTCGTCGCCGGCCCGCCGGCCCATCGCCCGCGTGATCTCGACGAGCAGGTCGCCGGCTGCGGCGGGGTCGAGCGGACGGCGCGTGCCGTGGAGCGCCGCGAGCTCGCGCATCGTCGACGCGCCGGAGTAGAGGCGCAGGTTCGCATGGCGGAAGCCGTCGTCCTGCCAGCCGGTGATGCGGTGCGTGCCGAACCACCACGGCGCGCCGTCGAAACTCGACCCGTAGGCGATCGCGCCCGCGATGCGGCCGGCGTCGAGGACGTGTTCGGGGGCACCGTCGCGCCGCAGCACGCCCGGCAGGTTCGTGACCCACAGCGGCCCGCCGCGCGACTCGGTCCGCACGCGGCCCGGCGGCCGACGTTTCCCGAGCCGTCGCTGCGCCGTCGCGGCGCCGCCGAGGCCCGCGACCGTCCCGCGCTCCCAGGCCCACAGCGGATACGAGTGCATCGGATCGCCGACCACCGACACGCCGTCGCCGTCGACCCGCACGAGCAGGCCTCGCCCGTCGAGCTCGGCCGCGAGCTGGTTCGGGGGCACGGCGGCCATCCGGGCGGCGTCGAGGACGTCGACACCCTCGGCCCGGTCGCCGTTCCAGCGGATGGGCCGCCCGAGAATGAAGGCTGCACGCTCGCCGCTGGCCGCGATCGACTCGTCGACCACGTGCGCACCCGCGGACCGGATCCACGTGGCGCCGGCCGTGCCGGCGGGGTTCGTCCACGACTGCACGCGGCGCCCCTCGAAGAACGGGAGGCCGCGGGTGGCCCGGTCGAGCGCGACGCGGGCCTGTTCGACCTCGTCGGCATCGCCCGAGACTGCGATGAGCGCGATCACCGGGCGATCCTATTCAGGCCGGCGCGGCGGAAGCATGAACGCGCGCGGGACCCGGGGGCGGCGGGCCTCAGCGGTTGGCAGGGCGCCGTCGACGCCTCGTCCGGGGTCGCCGAGCGTTGCCCTCTCGGCATCGCGTCGGGCATGGGTCGGGCGCTCGGGGACAGGTCGGCCACGCCTTGGTGATCGGCCCGACGCCGCCACGCTCCAGCCCGGCGTGCGAGCATCGGACGCGTGTTCCGGATCGTGTTCTTCCAGCCGTGCATCCCGCCGAACACGGGCAACGCGATCCGCCTGGCCGCCGTCACCGGCGCCGAGCTGCACCTGATCGAGCCGCTCGGGTTCGACCTCACCGACGCGAACCTGCGCCGGGCGGGCCTCGACTACCACGACCTCGCGCACCTCAAGGTGCACGCCGACCTCGACGCCGCCTGGGCCGACCTCGCCCCCGAGCGCATCTACGCCTTCACGACCCAGGCGACGCGCTCCTTCACGGACGTCGCCTACCAGCCCGGCGACGTGCTCCTCTTCGGCCCGGAGCCGAGCGGCCTCCCCGCCGACGTCCTCGCCCGCCCCGAGCTCACCGACCAGCTCCGCATCCCCATGCTCCCCGGCCGACGGTCGCTCAACCTCGCGAACTCCGCGGCGATCGCGGTGTACGAAGCGTGGCGGCAGCATGGGTTCGCTGCGGCCGACGGCGACGGCGGCGAGCCGGGCGGCGCCGCGGCGACCTGATCCGCCCGGGCCGCGGCGGCGACGCCCCGCAGAAAGCGACACACAAAGTTCCTCGGTGTACGCAGCGAGCTTCTTTGGGTCCAGCCCGGCTCAGCGCGGCGGGAACCCGAGCGCCGCGCGCATCTCGGCGGCGAGGATCGGGTCGGCGTAGGGCTCGCCCTCGCGCTCGAGCGCGTCGATCACACGCCGGCGCGTCTCCGGGTCCTTGTTCTGGCTCATCTTCACCTTGCAGACGAACCGCGTGATCGGCACCCGGATGCCGACCGTGCCCCGGGCGACCTGCCGGGCCACCTCCGGCGAGAGTTCGCGGCGGTCCGGCATGCGGTCTTCGAAATGGTCGGTGAGCCTGGACAGGACGGCGACGTTCTCGTCGTCCCCGAGCACCTCGGGGACGCCGTAGCAGTGGGCGGTCGAGAAGTTCCAGGTGGGGATGGCCTCGTCGGCGGGGGCGTACCAGGACGGTGAGATGTACCCGTGGGGCCCGGCGAAGATCATGAGGATCTCGCTCGACCCGAACCCGTGGATGCGGTCGTCCGGACGACCCACGTGCGTGACCACGGTGAGCGCCTCGGCGGTGTCGTCGAGCAGCACCGGGTAGTGCGAGGCGACCGGCCCCTCGGCGGTCGAGCTCACGATCGTCGTCCACGGGTTCGCGGCGATCAGTGCCCGCACGACCGCTTCGTCGGTGACCTCGAACAACGGGTTGTGCCGCATCGGTCGAGTATGGCGCCGCGTCGCGACGAGTCGGGGAGCGCGTGTTGCGTTCCGTGGGCCACACGCGTGAAACGCAACACGCGCGGGCTCTGCGGGGCGGTCGGTCGCGGTAGCCTCGCGGCCATGAGCGCCGCCTCCGCCCCGCCCCTGCCGCC
>JAVHXX010000339.1 GCA_031119595.1 Patulibacter sp.
CCTGACGGCTGTGGGTGTCGAAGGCGCCGTGTGCCTTCAGCGCGACACAACGAACGGGCAGCGCCGAACCAGACGATCTCGCGCTGAGAAGACGTGCCGTGTCCTTCAAGCTGTCGACGAAGTAGCTCGGGGTTGTCGGATAGGCCGTCATCGGCTGTTCGACGGCGACCGCTGGAGCAAGATCCGCTGCGAGGTCAAACGCCATGTCGGTGACGATTCGCGATTGATCGCGTTGCACATCACCCGAGGGAGTCAATCCTAGGGCGCGAAGCTCCTGCGTTGCCGCCGCAGCGAGCGCGCCCGCTCCTCCGGAGAACGTATGGCCGAACGTGTCCATGTCATAGATCGCGGCGACGGCTGCCGACGACGTCGCCAGCGTTGGCGAGAGCGCGTCTCCCATCGAAACGCCTTGGAGCGGGACGTCTGGCCGTCCGACTCGATCCAGATACCGTCCCATCCACCCAGTCGTGCCGCCGACGTCGAGTGCCCCGACCTCCCAGAAATGCCGGCTGGTGAAGTGAGAGTAGTTCGGCGACCCGTACCCGACCGACGGAGCCACGGCAACGCCGACGGAAGGGTCGTCCCACAGGTCGCGGAGCCCGGCGGCGGCCGGATGCCATGAGAGGCTGGGATCTGCACCGAACGGAAGCAGCTGAGATGCCGGCGTCAGGCTGCTCAGCGTGGGCCTGAGGGCTTTGAGACGCGCTTGATGGCGTGAGTCAGATCCGAGCGGCGTCAACAGACTGAGCCCGTCCCAGCCTCCGTCAACGAATACGGACACGATCACCTTGTGCTCACCTAGCGCGTCGTTGATCGCGGCCTCGACGGCATCGGTGCTTTTGACCGCACCGGCACCGTAGACCGCAAGGCCAAGGCCGAGCGACCGGAGGAGCACCGATCTGCGGCTTAGCCCGGTTCCCGCGGGAGCAGGCATGCCAGCCTCGATCTGCGGGAGGCCGGAACCGGCCTGCGCGTGGGCGCGACTGAAGTCGTTGCAGTGTTGGGGCATTAGCTCACCTGAGAATCTGGCGCGGCTGCGACCATCTGTCGGAGGACGTTTTGACGCTTGGCAAGAAAGTTCTCGCGGGTTTTGTAGACGTCGCCGGGCACCTTGCCCAGCCAGGTCTGTTGCGCGAAACGGCGCAGAGCAGCGAGGTGGTCAGCCTGGATCGGTGGGTTCCCCCAATAGGTGAGCGCCTGCTGAACCGCCGCTTCGGGGTCGCTGTTTCGCCCGTTGGTGTATTCCGTGTCCACGGAAACCGAGTAGCTCAGCACCTGCCACACGCATGCCCATCTCGAGGCGTGGGTCGTAGCGTTGAGCCAGGCGTTGTCGTTCCAGCCAGAAACGTTTGGTGGATAGGCGACGAGTTGGCCTGCGCCGCTGAGGAGGGAACACCAACCGCCGGTCGTGATGCCCACCGCACGGATACGAAGGAGACCAGCGGCATACACCAGCGGCGGCTTGACCATGGCCGGTCCGCGGTACACGTCCCGATGAGTCAGAATCGCCTGGAGGACGGCGCTCAACTGCTCGCCGCTGCTGCGGTAGATCGAAATGAGTTGCTGGACGGTGTCGTCGCTCGGTGCCGTTGGTACGAAATAAGACCACAGCTTGATAACCACGAACGATGCGTGAAGCGGGTGGTCGACGACGGCGTTCACCGCCTCTCGCCAAGTGGTGACGGTGCGCTGTTGATTCGTCCCGGCGAACAGCGTCTTAGTCCCTGTATCTGCTCGTGCGGGGTTGAAGCTGAAATTCGCGGCGGTGTAGTTGGCGCTTCCGTCGTGGCAGAAACCGGTGAACGCTCGAGCCAGCTCGCGCACATCGAACTCGGTGTACGCGCCGCGGTCTGCGCCGAGCGTGAATAGCTCCATGAACTCACGTGCGTAGTTTTCGTTTGGAGCGATCTTTTGGTTGTTCACGCCGTCGAGGAACCTGAGCATGGCCGGATCGGATGTCACCTGTTGCAGCAGGAGCCGGAAAGAGCCGCGCCAAAGGCGGCGCAACATGTCTATGTGGTCCGAGACGAGCTGCCGCTCAGCCCCGGTCTCACTGACACCGAACCAGTCGTGCAAGATGAGGGTCATACGCTCGCCGATGGAATCCTGGCCTCGCACCATCCGGTCGAGTGTTTGGAGATGCGTGTGGCCCCAGAGCGTCGCGGGTGCGAGAGCGCCATTCACGAGATAGCTCCCGGACGGTGCAGGCCCGACGAGTTGTACGCCCGGCGGATTCATGAGTCGGTTCACTGCACCTTGGACGCCCATAGCCGCCAGCGCGGCCGTCTGCCCCGGTGCGGGACCGCATGCTGCGCGGAACAGCAAGCGGTGGGCCTGCTCGGGACCGAAGGGTCCGGAGTAGACGAGGTCGCTCGTAAGCGCGGCGGTGGTTGAAACGGTCTGATCGGTGTCCGTCGTCGTCGAATTGGCAGCGGTCCCCTCCGGCTGATTGATCGGGGGCTCTTGCGGTGTCGCTACTGGTGGTGACGGGGTACTAGGCGACGGCGTCGTCGGCGTCACGTCCGCCGGGAGCGCGTCGGCGCCCGAAGCCGGGGTATCGGCACTCGTTGCTGAAGGCGTGGTCGAGACCGCGGGCGGGGGAGTGGTTGCCTCGTCTGCGACAGACGTTCTTGTCGGCGTGGCGTCGGCGACCGAGTCATTCCCGGAGATGGCCAGCGGATTCGGTTGTGTCGTGCCAGTCTGCGCCGGAACCAAGACGGCGACCGGAACCTCGGTCGCGGGAACGTATGGGGTCGGGAACGCGTCAGGCGCGCGCGAGGTCACCTGCGGCGCAGCGACCGGCCCGCTCGGGGACGCCCGGCCGGTCGTCGCTGGCACCACGCATGCGCGGCGCTTGCTCTTGGCCTTCCGAAGATCCTTCTTCGTGCAGGTGGGGAGCGTCTTAGACTTTTTGGCCTTCCTGGCCTTCGTCTTCGTGGACATCGTGGTCCAGCTATCGGTGGGTATGGCCGCGGCATGACGGCCGTCCAGGGTGTTGGCGTGCGTGGCTGCTATTCCTGGACGCTCGCGGAGTGGGCTACAGGCGTTCGCGGGACAGGGCGTCCAGAACTCGTCCAGCCAGTGGTCGAACGGACCGGGCCGAACGGCCGACCGGTCCGCGAGCGTGGCGCGTGCCCTCCATCGCGTCCTCCAATACCCTGCGCCCCGTGCTTGGCGACGATCTCCGTGATGCGCTCGGTCACGCGCTTCCGCTCGACCGGCCGGTGCAGTCGAATGCCCACGCCGTGCTGAGCCACGAACTGCGCGCGCTCGAACGGCCCCGCCCGACCGTCCTCGACGTGGGCTGCGGTCGTGGAGAGGGGCTGGACTTCGTGCGGTCGGTGCTGCCGGAGGCCTACTGGCTGGGCGTCGACATCGAGCAGTCCGCGGAGGTCGACGAGCGCCCGCTGCGGCCCGACGCCGAGTTCCGCTCATTCGACGGCATCCACATCCCGGTCGAGTCGGACACCATCGACCTCGCGTACTCGCAGCAGGTGTTCGAGCACGTCGCGCGGCCCGAGCCGCTTCTGGACGACATCGCCCGGGTCCTGAAGCCCGGGGGCGTGTTCTGCGGTTCGGTGTCGCAGCTCGAGGCCTTCCACTCGCGCAGCGTCGGCGGATTCACCGCCTACGGTTGGCGACTCGCCGTCGAACGGGCCGGCTTCCATCTGATCTCGGTGCGCCCCGGCATCGACGCAGGCACGCTGCTGCTGCGGCGGGTCGTCCGTCGCTCGCAGCGCTTCGACCGGTACTGGGTCCAGGAGTCACCCGGCAACCGCCTGATCGACGTCCTCGCGCGCGCGAGGAAGCTCGACGCCGGGCAGCGCAACGCCCTCAAGCTGATGTTCGCCGGACAGTTCACGTTCGTCGCGCAGCGACCGCACGCCTGAGCGGCGCTCGCGTTGCGCCGTCCCGGCGGCGCGTCGAGCGGACCTCCGTTCGATGACCCGCGGGCTGCCGTTCGACACTCGTGAGCGCCGACGTCCGGGCCGGGCGTGGAGCAGCGGATCGCCGAGCGGGAGCACGCCCGGAGGCCCCGTTCGGGCCACTGCAAGGACTCGCCCGCGGGCGCGCGCGACAGCCGTGGTTCCTGGCCGTCACAGAAGTCATTGGCCAGATGGCCAACGCGCCGCCTTGCCAGAGAATGAATGCGAGGCGTGGTCCGTGACCCGTGGTTGTAGACTCGGCCTACGCGGTGACATCGGATACGAAGGTTCAGCGATCGCCCTGTGCGACCGATGACCCGGAGGAAGCGAACACCGCGCACGGAAGGCCATGTCGGCCGGAGTGGAGGACTGCCAGCAATGTTCGAGCGATTTACAGAGCGCGCACGCCAGGTCATCGTCCTCGCGCAGGATGAGGCCCGCACGCTGAAGCACAACTACATCGGGACCGAGCACGTCCTGCTTGGACTGCTCCGGGAGGAGCAGGGTCTCGCAGCGCGTGCTCTCGAAGGTCTCGACATCACCGTGGAGCGGGTGAGGGCGCAGGTCGTCCGCATCGTCGGTTCGGGTGAAGAGGTGACCACGGGCCAGATCCCGTTCACCCCGAGAGCGAAGAAAGTCCTGGAGTTGGCCCTCCGGGAAGCGCTGAGCCTCGGCCACAACTACATCGGTACCGAGCACCTGCTGCTCGGGCTCGTGCGTGAGAACGAGGGCGTTGCTGCGCGCATCCTCCTCGATTTCGACGCAGACGCGGAGAAGATCCGCGGCGAGGTCATCCGCATGCTCTCCGGCCCCAGCGGCCGCCGTCAGGGCGAGAGCTCGGGCTCCGGCTCGGGCGCCGGCTCCGGCAGCAGCAGCTCCGGCTCGGGTGAAGGCAAGAAGTCGAGCAAGCTGCTCGACCAGTTCGGCCGCAACCTCACGAAGCTCGCCTCCGATGGCAAGCTCGACCCCGTGGTCGGGCGTGCGACCGAAGTCGAGCGGATCATGCAGATCCTCTCGCGCCGCACGAAGAACAACCCGATCCTCATCGGCGAGCCGGGCGTCGGCAAGACGGCCGTCGTCGAGGGCCTCGCCCAGGCGATCATCCAGGGCGACGTCCCGGAGCTCCTCCGCGACAAGCAGATCTACACCCTCGACCTCGCGGCCCTCGTCGCGGGCTCGAAGTACCGCGGTGAGTTCGAGGAGCGCCTGAAGAAGGTGATGAAGGAGATCACCCAGCGCGGCGACATCATCCTGTTCATCGACGAG
>JAVHXX010000340.1 GCA_031119595.1 Patulibacter sp.
CGCCCGGCTGCGCGGCGCGCGCGGCGGCGAGTGCGATCACCGCGGCACGGGCCTGGGCGAGCTGCTCGGCGCTCGGGCCGGAGCGTGGCGCCAGTGGAGCGGCGGTGCTCGCGCCCACGGCGATCCCGGTCGCGAGCATGGTGCCGACGACGATCGTGGTCACGCCCGGCGAGAGGCGGCGGCCGCGCGGACCGCGACCGGCCTCGTCGCCCGAGGCGACCGTGACGCCCGCGGGGACCGGCGTTCCGACCGCAGGGGTGTCCGCACCGGGGTGTTCGGCCGACCCGGGCAGGCCCCCGGCCGAGGCGTACCTCGGCGCGTCGCCGAGACCGACGGCGGCGAGCAGGTCGTCGCGATCGCCGCCTAGTGCAGCCCCGCACTGGAGGCAATACCGCTGGTCGGTCGCGACCGGTCGGCGGCACTGCGGACAGGGGCGACCACTTGAATTCCCCTGCGGCTGTTGACTATTTGAAAACTCGGCAAACATGACCTGGATTGGCGGGTATGGTAGCGTGCCGCTCTCTAAAGTGCATAAAGCCAATCGGCAATGCCCATCCAGTCCCGTTTAGGAAACCGTGCCTCACCTGAAGATCTCCTCCAAGCGCGCCGTCGCGGCCGTCGCCGCGTCCGTCCTGCTCGCCGGCGTCCCGGCATCCGCGGCCTCCGCCAAGACCAAGGCGGAGACGATCACCATCTCCGGGGCCACGGGCTCTGCGCCGCTGGTGGCCCTGCTGGCGAAGAAGTACTACTCGCTGCACCCGAAGGACGTGAAGTTCAAGCTGTCCCAGGGCGGCGGCGAGGTCGGCGTGCAGGATGCGGCCGCCGGCCGCGTGACCATCGGCAACGGTGGCCGCGATCCGCGCCCGAGCGACCCGGCCGGTCTCGTGTGGACCCCGATCGCGCGTGACTACTTCACGTTCATCACGAACCCGGCGAACAAGCTCCCCAACCTCACGCAGGCCGTCGCCACGCAGATCTGGACCCGCCAGATCACCGACTGGTCGCAGGTCCCGGGCTCCACCATCACGGGCCCGATCAACCTCATCGGCCGCACCTCGGCCTCGTCGCAGCCGGCGCTCGTGCAGTCGATCTTCCTCGGCGGCAAGGCGCCGTCGTCGACCGTCTCGCAGAAGGCGTCCGACTCGCTCGTCCGCCAGGCCGTCGCCTCCGACAAGCAGGCCATCGGCTACGCCTCCGGTTGGTACACGCAGCAGGGCGACGTGAACCCGGTCGCCTTCAACGGCGTCGCGCCGAGCCCGGCCACCGCGAAGTCCGGCCAGTTCGCCGGCGTCCGCACCTACTACGAGATCACGCTCGGCAAGCCCACGGGCCAGGCCGCGAAGTTCATCTCGTGGATCGTCAAGGCTCCGGCGGCGCGCAAGATCATCGCGTCGTACTGGGTCCCGCTCACCTAGTCACCACAGGGCACCAGCAGGTTCACCGACCCGTGTCGAACGTCATCACCACCGCGATCGCGCGGGTCCGGGAGCCCTGGAGCGACCGGCAGGCCACCGTCCTCCTCGGGGCGGTGGCCTGCTTCGTGCTCGTCCTCATCGGGGCGATGATCATCTTCATCGTCCACGCCGCATGGCCGTCGCTCAGCGCGAACGGACTCGGCATCTTCACCGGCGGTCACGACGTCGACAAGCAGCTCGGGAGCATGCTCGTCACCGGGCAGCACCCGCCGAAGTCGGCGTACCACCTCAACGCCTGGCCCTACGTCTACGCGACGATCCTGATCGCCGGCGTCGCTGTCCTCGGTGGGCTCGTGATCGCCGTGTTCGCCTCGGTGTTCATCGTCGAGTTCGCGCCGGAGCGCGTGCGCCGCGTGCTCGTCCCCACGGTGCGCCTGCTCGCCGCGGTCCCCTCGGTCGTGTTCGGCCTGATCGGGATCCTCGTGCTCGTGCCGTTCATCGACCACGACCTGCTGTCGACGAAGCGGCAGGAGTCGGTCACCCACCTCGTCCAGCTCGACGGCACCGGTGTGATGGTGTCGATCATCGTCCTCGCGATCATGGTCACGCCGCTCATGATCGCCCTCACCGTCGAGGCGCTCCGCGCCATCCCGCACGGCTGGAAGGAGGGCGCCGCCGCCCTCGGGGCGAACCGCTGGGAGGCCATCTGGGGTGTCTCGGTGCGTGCCGCACGCCCGGCGATCATCTCGGCCGCCGTGCTCGCCGCCTCGCGCGCGCTCGGCGAGGCCGTGATGCTCTCGATGATCTCCGGGTCGCGTGGCTGGTCGCCGAACCCGCTCGACGGCCTGACCTACCTCTTCGAGCCGCTCCGTCCGCTCGCCGCCGCGATCGTCGAGAACGTCGACGGCCTCAACGCCCCCGCGGTGAAGTCGAGCATCTACGTCTTCGCGACGATCCTGCTCTTCTCGAGCCTGCTGCTGTCGATCGGCAGCTACCTCGCGCGGCTTCCGCTGCGCCGCCAGGGGGTGCGGGTCTGATGAGCAGCGCCCCCGTCGTCCCGCGACCGGTCACGCCGGTCCCGACCACCCCGCAGGAGCGGCGGCCGGTCCAGCCCGCCGGCGACTCCGTCCGGAACTGGCGACTGCGTCACCGGATCGCCCACGGCGCCGCGTGGGCCGCCGGCATCTTCGTGATCGCGGTGACCGCCTCGATCATGGGCTTCATGGCCTGGAAGGGCCTGCACTACCTCAACCCGTCGCTGATCTGGCAGCGCCCCACGCCGGGCCTCGCGCAGGGCGACACGGGCGGCATCCGCGACCCGCTCATCGGCACGCTCCTGGCCACTTTCATCGGCACGCTGTTCGCGGCGCCGCTCGGGATCGCCACCGCGGTCTGGGTCGGCGAGTACGGCAAGCCGGCGAAGCTCGCCCGCGCGATCGAATCCGCGATCGAGATGGTCGCGGGCATGCCGAACATCGTCCTCGCGATCTTCGGCCTCGCGATCTTCCAGCTGCCGTTCTTCTCGTTCCTGTCGTTCAAGGCGCAGGGCGGCGGCGTGTACGGCCGGTCGTTCATCGCGGCCGGACTGATCATGTCGCTCATCGCGATCCCGCTGATCTACACGGCCACGCGCGAGGGACTCGCGCAGCTGCCGGCGAAGCTCCGCGAGGGATCGTGGGCGCTCGGCAAGACGAAGATCTGCACGATCCGCACGGTCCTGCTGCCGCAGATCCGCCCGAACATCGCCACGGGCATCGTCCTCGGCATGGGGCGCATCGTCGGCGACACCGCCATCGTCGTCGTGCTTCTCGGCGCGGCGCTCCAGATCGACCCCGTCGGCGACACCCCCGGACTCAACGTCCTGCGCGGTGGCGGCTCCACGCTCACCACGTACGTCTACGCCGCCTCCCCGGCCGGCGAGGGCAACGCCCCGCAGAAGGCCTACGCCGCAGCCTTCCTGCTGCTGCTCATCGTCGTCTTCCTCAATGCGCTCGTCGGCTGGATCGGCCGCCGGACCAAGAACTCGGAGATCACCCAGTGACCTCGCCACCCCGCCTCCGTTCCCACGCCTTGTCTGCCACCGACGACCCCTTCGCCTCCCTCACCGACCCCGCCGCCTCGCGCGAGCCGGTCCGCCGGAGCACGTCCGACGACGGCGCCGCACTGCCGCCCCCGATCAAGCGCGTCGTCCTTGATCGCACCCCGCGGCCGATCGACCCCGCCACCGACGTCGTCGCCCCCATCGCAAAGGACCAGACGCTCGGTCCCGAGCGGCTGCGCATCGAGCACGTCTCGATCGGGTACGGCGAGGCCCGGGTGGTGAAGGACCTCTCCCTGTCGATCCACCAGGGCGAGGTGCTCGCGCTCATCGGCCCGTCGGGCTGTGGCAAGACCACCTTCCTGCGGTCCATGAACCGCCTCACGGAGCAGACCGCGAGCGCCTGGCGCGAGGGGCAGATCCTGCTCGACGGCCGCGACATCTACGAGACGGAATTGCCGCGTCTGCGCCGCAAGATCGCGATGGTCTTCCAGCAGCCGAACCCGTTCCCGATGTCGATCTTCGACAACATCGCCTACGCGATCCGGGTCCAGAACCGCAAGACGCCCGGCAAGGCGGAGGTCCGCGAGCGGGTCGTCGACTCGCTCCGGCGTGCGGGGCTCTACGACGAGCTCGGCGGCGACCTCGACAAGCCCGCGTTGCGCCTCTCGGGCGGCCAGCAGCAGCGGCTCTGCATCGCCCGCGCGATCGCCACGAATCCCGAGGTGCTGCTCATGGACGAGCCGTGCTCGGCGCTCGACCCGCGCTCGACCGCGGTCATCGAGGACCTGATCGGCGAGCTCCGCGAGAGCCTCGCGATCGTGATCGTCACCCACAACCTCGCGCAGGCGCATCGCGTCGCCGACAACGTCGCCTTCATGTACCTCGGCGACCTCGTCGAGCACGGCCCGGTCGACCAGGTCTTCGAGCAGCCGCGCGCGCAGCGCACCCGTGACTACGTCGCCGGGGTGTTCGGTTGAGCCGTGGCACGGCGCAGCCCGCACCGGTGCGCGCACGCGCGTGGAGCCCGCGTCTGGGCCGGGCGGCCGTCGGCCTCGCGGCGACCGCGGGCCTCGGCGTGTTGCTCGCCGGGTGTGAGAGCACCCAGGCCAAGAACGCGGCCATCGAGAAGCAGGCGGCCGAGGTGATCCGTCAGCAGGCGCTGCCGTTCTCGATCGGCAGGAAGAGTCGCACCGTCAAGGTGAAGCGTGCCGTCGTCGTCTCCGACGACCAGGGCAGCGCGGTCGCGCTCGAGCTGAAGGTGGGCGGCGGCCACGCACAGTCACGCGTGCCGATCGTGTTCTCCGTGAAGGGCAAGGACGGCAAGGTCCAGTTCACGAACACCGTGAAGGGCCTCCAGGACTCGCTCCAGCACCTCGGCACCGCGGTGCCGCACCAGCGGACCTGGTGGGTCAACGACCAGCTGCTGGGCGCGAAGGACCCGGTGTCCGTGAAGGCCGAGGTCGGCGACGGCGTGGCCCTCGCCAAGGCGCCGGAGATCAAGGTGACCGACACCGACTTCCACGCCGACCCTGCCGGCACCTACTACGAGGGCACCCTGATCAACGAGACCGGCCAGGACCTCACCCAGGTCCCCGTCTTCGGCGTCGGCCTCAAGGGCGACACCGTCGTCGCGGCCGGCCGCGGCATCGTGCCCCGACTTCCCGCGAAGGCCGGCCCCAAGCCGACCCGCTTCCGCATCTTCTTCACGGGCGATCCGCGCGGCGCGCAGGT
>JAVHXX010000341.1 GCA_031119595.1 Patulibacter sp.
GGCAAGAGCTCGCTCGCGTTCGACACGATCTACGCCGAGGGCCAGCGTCGCTACGTCGAGTCGCTCTCGGCGTACGCGCGCCAGTTCCTCGGCCAGATGGACAAGCCCGACGTCGACACGATCGAGGGCCTGTCGCCGGCGATCTCGATCGACCAGAAGACGACGAGCAAGAACCCACGCTCCACGGTCGGCACGGTCACGGAGATCTACGACTACCTCCGCCTCCTGTGGGCCCGCATCGGCACGCCGCACTGCCCGAACTGCGGCGCCGAGATCACCGGCCAGAGCGTCGAGCAGATCACCGACAGCGTCCTCGAACTGCCCGAGGGCGAGCGGATCATGGTGATGGCGCCGATCGTGCGCAACCGCAAGGGCACCTTCGCCGACCTCCTCAAGCAGCTCCGGACCGACGGCTACGCCCGCGTCGAGGTCAACGGCGAGCTCAAGATGCTCGACGAGGAGATCACCCTCGAGAAGACCTACAAGCACGACATCTCCCTCGTCGTCGACCGAATCATCGTGCGTGGCGAGTCGCGGTCACGGCTCCACGAGGCGATCGAGACGGCGACGAAGCTCGCCGACGGTCTCGTCGTGATCGCGACGATGCCGCGCGAGGGTGAACCGGTCCGGCGCACCTACTCGGAGAAGTTCGCGTGCGTCGTCTGCGGCACGTCGATCGCCGAGCTCGAGCCGCGCTCGTTCTCCTTCAACAACCCGCACGGGGCCTGCCCGCGTTGCACCGGGCTCGGCAGTCAGCTCGAGGTCGACCCCGAGATGGCGATCCCCGATCCCACGCTCTCGCTCGCCGAGGGCGCGATCGTGCCCTGGCGTCAGGCCGGCGCGTGGTCGGGCTACTTCGACCTCGTGCTGCAGGCGGCCGCCGAGACGTACGACATCGATCTGTTCGCGCCGTGGGAGTCGCTCGGCGCGGCCCAGCGCACGACGGTGCTCGAAGGCACCGGCGAGAAGATCGAAGTCCGGTACAAGAACCGGCGCGGCCGGGTGCGCACCTTCTCGACGACGTTCGAGGGCGTCCGCGGCAACCTCGAGCGCCGACACCGTGAGTCGGACTCCGACGCGGTGCGCGAGAAGATCGAGCAGTACATGGCCCTGCGGCCGTGCCCGGACTGCAAGGGTGCGCGCCTCAAGCCCGAGGTCCGCGCGGTCACCGTCGGCGGGCTCGGGATCCACGAGTTCTCGGCGCTGTCCGTGAAGAAGGCGCGGGTCTGGCTCGACGAGGTCGAACTCACCGAGACCCAGCAGCACATCGCGCGGCTCGTGTTCCGGGAGATCGAGGAGCGGCTGCGCTTCCTGGAAGACGTCGGCATCGGCTACCTCTCGATGAGCCGGTCCGCGGCGACGCTGTCCGGCGGCGAGGCCCAGCGGATCCGCCTGGCGACCCAGATCGGCTCGGCGCTCGTGGGCGTCCTCTACGTGCTCGACGAGCCGTCGATCGGCCTGCACCAGCGCGACAACGAGAAGCTCATCCTCACGCTCGAGCGCCTCCGCGATCTCGGGAACTCGGTGCTCGTCGTCGAGCACGACGAGCAGACCATGCGCCGTGCCGACTACCTCGTCGACATGGGCCCGGGCGCGGGCGAATATGGCGGTCGCGTGGTCGCGGCCGGCACGCCCGAGGAGGTCATGGCGACCGAGAACTCGCTCACCGGCCAGTTCCTCAGCGGCAAGCGCGGGATCGAGCTGCGTGAGAAGCGTCGCAAGGCGACGGGCCAGCTCACGGTGCGCGGCGCCACCGAGCACAACCTCAAGGGCGTCGACGTGAGCTTCCCGCTCGGCGTGCTCGCCTGCGTCACCGGCGTGTCCGGTTCGGGCAAGTCGACCCTGGTGAACGGGATCCTGAGCAAGGCCGTGTCGCAGCGGCTGCATCGCACGACGGCTCGGCCCGGGGCGCATCGCGGCCTCGAGGGGCTCGACCAGCTCGACAAGATCGTCCAGGTCGACCAGTCGCCGATCGGCCGCACGCCACGAAGCAACCCGGCCACGTACACGGGCCTCATGGACGTCGTCCGCGACCTCTACTCCAAGACGCCCGAGGCGAAGGCCCGCGGCTACAAGCCCGGCCGCTTCAGCTTCAACGTGAAGGGCGGGCGCTGCGAGGTCTGCAAGGGCGACGGGCAGATCAAGATCGAGATGCACTTCCTCCCGGACGTCTACGTCCCGTGCGAGCAGTGCGGCGGCAAGCGGTACAACCGCGAGACGCTCGAGGTGAAGTTCAAGGGCAAGTCGATCGCCGACGTGCTCGAGATGCCGATCGACGAAGCCGTCGAGTTCTTCTCGGCGATCCCGCCGCTGCGGCGCCGCCTCGAGACGCTCCGCGACGTCGGCCTCGGGTACGTCCGACTGGGGCAGCCCGCGACGACGCTCTCCGGTGGCGAGGCGCAGCGCGTCAAGCTCGCGAACGAGCTCGCCCGCGTGAGCACCGGCTCCACGCTCTACATCCTCGACGAGCCGACGACCGGGCTGCACTTCGCCGATGTCGAGCGGCTGCTCACGGTCCTCAACCGCCTCGTCGACGCCGGCAACTCGGTCGTCGTGATCGAGCACGACCTCGACGTCATCAAGACCGCCGACCACCTCATCGACATGGGGCCGGAGGGCGGCGACGAAGGCGGCCAGCTGGTCGCCACGGGCACGCCCGAACAGGTCGCCGCGGTGGAGGCGTCGTACACCGGACGCTTCCTGCGGGAGCTCGTCACCCCGGCGAAGCCGAAGGCGCCGCGCAAGCGCGCGCCGAAGAAGGAACCGGCCGCCGCGTAACGGCGCCGGTCGGGTCACCAGATCCACGGCTCGGCGGCGGCGACCTGGCGCTGCGCGTGGTCGCGGCCGAGGTCGATCGCCGCCGTCGCGAAACCGGGATCGAAGAAGAGGTAGCTGAGGATCTCGCCGGCGCCGGGTTCGCTGGGGCCCAGGAGGCGGTGGATCACGCCGAGCGCGTCGAACGCGCCGCCCTCACGCTCGGGGAACCGCGCCGCAGCCAGCTCACCGAGCTGATGGCGGGTGTCCGGACCCACGAAGAGGCGCTTGATGCGGCGGACCTCGTCGTCGTCCGGGGCGCTCGCCGCGACGCGGTTGAGCTTGTCGAACGTGAGCAGGTCCTCGACCATGCGGTCCGCGAGGGCGCTCGAGAGGACCGCTGCCGCGGAGTCGACGACGTCCGGGCGGCGTGACGGACCCGGCGCGGCGTCCGGGTAGGTCGCCGGATGCGTGGCGACCACCACGACGTGGGTCGGGTCGAACTTCACCGCGGGGGAGAGGGGCACGTTCAGGCGCACACCGCCGTCGGTGAACCATTCTCCGTCGAGCTCGACCGGTTCGAAGAGGGCTGGGATCGCGGACGACGCCAGCACGTGGCGATCCGTGATCGCCGCCGCGCGGTAGTCGATCGCCCGGCCCGAGCTCGTCTGCGGCAGGGCGACGCCGGGCGCCAGGTCGCAGAACATCGTGGTGCGTTCGGCACCGTCCGTTGCGGCGAGCGCGAGGGCCACGACCGTGCCATCGGCGACGTTCTCGCGCAGCAGCGGCCCGTACGGCTCGAAGGTGGCCCGGGCGAACGCCGCCAGCGGAGCGTTGTCGAGGAGGCTCGTGACCCCGCTGCCCGGGAGGCCGGCGATCTGGCCGAGATACCGGAGCGCCGTGCCGGGCCCGCTGCGCAGCGGCGCGCGGAACACGTCCTCGACCCGGACGCCGCTCCAGAAGTTCACGAGCGCCTGCGCGGACTGGTCGGCCGGGAGGTTTGCCGTGGCGGCGAGCAGGCCGGCATTGATCGCCCCGGCGCTCGTGCCGACGAACACGGACGGCCGCAGTCCGCGGGCATCGAGCCACGGGATGAGCACCGACAGCGCGCCGGCCTCATAGGCGCCGCGCGCACCGGCTCCCGCCGCGACGACCGCGACGCGCGGTGGCTTCGACGATCTCCGGTCAGTCCCCATGTCGTCACCCTATGCGCGGCTCCGTCGACCGCTGCGCGCGCGGACCGGGCGCGTCGTGCCACGCACCGCGGATCGCGCCCGATCGCCCCCGGCACGAAGTGATCGCGAAGGGTCGGTTCTCTCGTAGGGTGCACGGAGTGAGCGAACCGATCGTCACCGTCGACGAGCTGCGCAAGCGCTACGACGGCGCGCCCACGGATGCCGTGAAGGGCATCTCGTTCTCGATCGACGAGGGCGAGGTCTTCGGCCTGCTCGGCCCGAACGGCGCCGGGAAGACCACCACGATCGGCGTCCTCACGACCCGCGTGCTCGGCACGGGCGGCACGGTCGTCGTCGACGGATTCGACGTGAGCCGCGACGCGACCTCGGTGAAGCAGCGCATCGCCGTGGTGCCGCAGCGCCCGAACCTCGACCGCTCGCTCACGGCCCTCGAGAACCTCACCTTCCACGCCGCGTACTTCGGCTTCTCCCGGCGGGCCCGCAAGGAGCGCGCCGAGCAGCTGCTCGAGGCGTTCGGGCTCGGAGGCCGCGGCAACGAGCGCGTGAACAACTACTCCGGCGGCATGGCGCAGCGGCTCATGATCGCCCGCGCGCTCATGCACCGCCCACGCGTGCTCTTCCTCGACGAGCCGACCACCGGCCTCGATCCGCAGGCGCGCCTCTTCCTCTGGGACCAGATCGAGGAGCTCCGCGACGCGGGCACCACGATCCTGCTCACCACCCACGACATGGTCGAGGCCGAGCGGCTGTGTCACCGGATCGCGATCGTCGACCACGGCGAACGCATCGCGCTCGACACGCCCCGCGGGCTCCGGCAGCTGCTGCCGAGCAGCGGTGGTCTCGAGGTCATCGCGGATCACGGCGACGGTCCTTCCGGCGCTGACGGCAACGCCGAGGGCGGTGCCCCGGGCGCCGACGCCCTCATCGCGACCCTGCGTGCCGCCCTCGAGCCGCTGGGCGACGCCGAACTCGACGAGGTCGACGACGGCCGCGTCCGCGTGCGGCTGTTCGGCAACGCGGCGCCCGGCGCGGTCGCCTCGGCCGTCGAGGGCGCCGGGGCCCTGCTCATCTCGCTGCGCCGTCTCGAGGGCACCCTCGAAGACGTCTTCGTGCACCTGACCGGGAGGGACCTGCGATGAGCGACTCCTCGATCCTCGCTCCGCTCCGGCCGCCGGTCGAGGGCCGCCGAGCCTCCGCCACCGCGTTCTTCGCGCTGCTCCAGCGCGACACG
>JAVHXX010000342.1 GCA_031119595.1 Patulibacter sp.
GGAGGGCGCGCTCTGGGGTGCGTGCGACCCGCTGATCACGCCGCGGCCGCTCGGCTCGACCTTCGGCGCGACGACCGTCTCGAACGGCCAGAGCCCGCTGTCGACGACGTTCGCGCTCGGCGATTTCAACGGCGACGGCTACGACGACGTCGAGCTCCAGGGCGGCGCGGGCGCGAGCATCGTGCTCGGCGGCCCGCGGGTCCAGACGCTCAACGCCGGCGTCCAGGGCCCACGCGTCTCGCTGATCGACGGCACGAAGTCCTGCTCGGTGCAGCTCGTCTTCTTCAAGTCGTGCTCGAACGCTCCCGTCAGCGGGTTCGCCGCCGGCGACTTCAACGGGGACGGCAAGGACGACCTCGTCTTCCTCACGACCACCGGAGGAACGCCCCAGCTCCTCCTCGGACGCACCGCCCCGTTCACGATCGCCGCCGGCGCGACGGCCGCCTCGCAGGTCGCGCTGCCCGTGGCGGCATCGCCCTACGCGATGCCGGCGATCCGCAGCGGTGTCGGCGACGTCAACGGCGACGGGCTCGACGACCTGGCGTTCGGGAACGGGTCGATCGTCCTGGGTCGCCGCTCACCCGGCACGTCGATCGCGAGCAGCGACCCGTCGGTCATCCGCCTCACCTCCTCGAAGCAGGGCGCGATCTCCGGGTCGCCCGACATCGAGTCCGTCGCGCTCGGAGACGTCGACGGCGACGGCCGCCGCGACCTCCTCACGACCGCCCCGCCGAGCGCCCCGCGCGTCGTCACGGCCCTGCCCGCCGCCGGCGGGACGCTCGACGTCGACACGCAGGCCAAGGTCGCGGGCCTCCCGGACGGCGTCGGCCTGGTGCGCTCCGCGACCGACATCGACGTCGACGGCGACGGCGGCCGCGATGCGCTCCTCTCGGACCCGAACGTCACGAAGACGTACGTCCTCACCCACCAGCCCGCGGGAACCGGCGGCGTCGTGCAGCCGCCGAGCTACCCGACCTCGATCACCCAGGACGGGTGGCAGAGCCGCGCCGGATCGGTCACGCAGGTGGGCTCGGGCGTGCGCCTCACCGACAACGGCCCGGAGTGGTCGGCGTGGTCGTGGCACGCCCCGGGCGACTACCGCTCCAAGACGGTCTCGTTCGACGTGTCGATGGATGCCGTGAAGGGCGGAACCGGCGGTGAGGGGATGACCCTGGCGTTCGTCACGCCGACCGCCGACGGCACCTTCCCGGCCATCCCGACGGTCGGGCTCGGCGGCAACACCCTCGGCTTCGAGGGGTTCCAGGGCCTGGCCGTCGGCCTCGACGTGCTCAAGGGCGCGGGCGACCCGGCGGCCAACGAGGTCGGCTACGCGTACGACACGAACGGCAACGGGCTGCGCTGGTACAAGACGGCGCCGTCGCCGGTGCCGCTCTACGGCTCCGGTCCGGTCCACGTGACGGTGCGGTTCCGTGCGGGCTCCAGCACCGTGTCGATCAACGACAAGCTCGTCGCCGGCGGTGGCTACACGCCCCCGCCGAACGCCTTCCTGACGTTCACTGCGGCGACCTCCACGAGCCCGGCGTACCAGGCGACCACGGTCAGCAACCTCGTCGTCAGCGACACCTGAGCACCGGCGCGGCGGGCGGTCCGGAGGCCGCTCGCCGTCCGGGTGTGACCGACGCCCCACGGCGATGCGACCAGTTTGTGACGTTTACGCACTAGCGTGGCGGCCATGGCGTGGAACGTGGTCATCGCAGGCGGCGGATTCGGAGGGGTGCACACCGCGAAGCACCTGTCCCGGTTGCTGCCGCACCACAGCGCGCGGATCACGCTCGTCAACGACACGAACTTCATGCTCTACACGCCGCTCCTGCCGGGCGCGGCGGCCGGCACCCTGGAGCCGCGGCACGTCGTGGTGCCGCTCCGCGAGACGCTCCCGGGCGACGTCGACCTGCTCGTCGGCAACGTCACCGGCGCGGCTCCGGAGGAGAACGCCCTCTTCGTCGACACGGTCAGCGGCGAGCGCAAGCGCCTCCGCTACGACCAGCTCGTCGTCGCGCTCGGCTCGGTCAGTCGCACGCTCCCGATCCCGGGGCTCGCCGAGCACGCGCTCGGGCTGAAGTCGCTCCCGGAGGCGATCGCGCTGCGCAACCGCGTGCTGCGGAACCTCGAACTCGCCGAGTCGACCGATGATCCGGTCGAGCGTCGCGCCGCGCTCACGTTCGTGTTCGTCGGTGCCGGGTACGCCGGTCTCGAGGGGCTCGCCGAGCTGCAGGACTTCGCGAGCGAGGTGCTCGACCTCTACCCGCGGGCCCGGGTCCACGGGATGCGGTGGATCCTCGTCGAGGCGCGCGACCGCGTGATGCCGGAGGTGCCCGCGCAGCTCGCCGACTTCGCCGCCCGCGAGCTCATGGCGCGCGGCATCGAACTGCGCACGTCGACGACGCTCGAGGAGGTCACGGATCGCACGGCGCGCCTGAGCGACGGCGAGGTCGTCCCGACCCTGACGCTCGTCTGGACCGCGGGCGTGAAGCCGCACCCGGTCGTCGGCAAGCTCGGCCTGCCGCTCGCCGGCAACGGCCGAATCGACGTCGACTCGAGCGCTGCCGTGAAGGGACTGCCCGGGGTGTGGGCCATCGGCGACGCCGCGAACATCCCGGATCCCGCCGCGAAGGACGGTCGTCCGACGCCGCCGACGGCGCAGCACGCGATCCGTCAGGGCAAGACCGTCGCGACGAACGTCGCCGCGGCCCTCGGCACCGGTTCGCCGACGACCTTCCGCTACAAGACTCGCGGCGTCGTCGTCGACATGGGCCAGCGCAAGGCCGTGGCGCAGACGCTCAAGCTCAAGTGGCGCGGCACGCCGGCGTGGTTCATCGCCCGCACCTACCACCTGTCGATGATGCCCGGCATCGGTCGCCGCGGTCGGCTCCTCGCCGACTGGAACGTGGGCCTCTTCTTCGGCCGCGACACCGCCGAACTCGGTCAGCTCGGCCAGGTGCCCCGCCTCGACCAGGGCGAGCACTCGGGCGCTCCGAAGGCTGCCACGCCCACGTCCGCCGGGGGCGACGACGCTCCGGGGCGTCGTGAGGGCGAGGCCGGCGACGCCGACTGACCGTCGGACCCACCTGAATTCCTGGGCGACGCGCCCCGCGCCAGCTACCCTTGAAGGGTGGCAGCACCAGGCAGCGCGGAACGTCGAGAACTCGACATCACGAACGAGGCAGCCAAAGCGCTGGCCGGCTCCGCCGACGCGACGCTGAGGGAACTCGAGCGGAACGTCGACGCCACGATCACCCTGCGCGGCAACCGCGTGGTGCTCGAGGGCTCGCCGGAGGCGATCGAGGCAGCGACGGCGCTGATCCAGGAGATCGTGCTGCTGTCCGAGCGTGGCGCCGACCCTGAACCCGACTCGATCGAGCGGATCGCCGGTGGCGTCCGCCGTCAGGAGTCCGCCGCGGCGCTCCACGACGACGTCATCTGGAAGGGCCGCACGATGCGCGTGGCCCCGAAGACGCCCGCGCAGCGCGCGTACGTGAACGCCATCCGCCACAACACCGTCACCTTCGGCATCGGCCCGGCCGGCACGGGCAAGACCTTCCTCGCGGTCGCGATCGCGGCGGCCGCCCTCGCCGAGCGCCGCGTCCAGCGGATCCTGCTCACGCGCCCGGCGGTCGAGGCCGGCGAGCGCCTCGGCTTCCTCCCGGGCGACCTCATGGCGAAGGTCGACCCGTACCTGCGGCCCCTGTTCGACGCCCTCCACGACATGCTCGGCGCCGAGAAGGTCGCCGCGTTCCTCGAGAAGGGCCAGATCGAGGTCGCGCCGCTCGCGTTCATGCGCGGCCGCACGCTCAACGACTCGTTCATCATCGTCGACGAGGCCCAGAACACCACCCAGGAGCAGATGAAGATGGTGCTCACACGCCTCGGCTTCGGCTCGCGGATGGTGATCACCGGCGACGTCACCCAGGTCGACCTGCCACGTGGCACCCGCTCCGGGTTGCTCTCCGCGCAGCGGATCCTCTCCGACGTCGACGACATCGGCATGGTCAAGTTCGGCTCCGAGGACGTCATCCGTCACAAGCTCGTCCGCCGCATCGTCGACGCCTACGAGGCCGACGACGTCGAGCGGGAGCGGGCCGCCGCGCAGCGCCGCGCCGAGCGGGCCGCGGGCGACTGATGCTCGACATCGACGTCGAAGGCCGCGAGTACGCCCCCGACGGTCCCACCGACGACCAGCTCCGCACGGCCCTCGAGCTCGCCCTCGCCACCGCCGGCATCGGTTCCGGCCACGTCGCCGTGCACTTCGTCGACGAGGAGCGTAGCCACGAGCTCGCCGCCGAGTACCTCGGCAAGTCCGACGCCACCGACGTGATCAGCTTCCCGATGGACGGTGACGAGCCGATCCTCGGCGGCGGCGACCCGATCGACGACGCCTTTGCAGGCGGCGGGGTGGAGGAGCTCACGCGCGAGCTCGGCGACATCGTCATCTGCCCGGAACGCACCGTCGACCTGCTCGAGACCGTCGTCCACGGCGCCCTCCATCTCGTCGGGATGGACCACGAGGTCGACGACGGCCAGATGCTCGCCATCCAGGCCGAGCTCATGGGCTGGCTGCGGTAGCCGACCGACCGCGTCGGCAGAGGCGACCGACACGGCGTCGTCGGGTCAGACCACGCCCCGGACCGCCCAGGCCCGGCAGGTCAGGGAGATGCTCCCGTCCGATGCCGTCGGCACCGAGTCGCGCAGTCGCTCGCGAAGCGCGGCGCGATGGTCGTCGTCGAGCGACGCGCAGTACGCAGGCGCCGGACCGACGCCGCCGCGGAACGGCTCCCAGAGGTCGTCGAAGTCGGTGAACCGGGCGGGGACGTCGAGCGCGCGCGTCTCGACCCGGCGCAGGCCGGCGGCGTCAAACGCCGTCGCCAACGCGTCCGCGGTGAACCGGGCGAACCGGCGCCCCTCGTCGAGACCAGCCGCAGACGGGTCGACGGCGACGGCCGCATCCCAGAACCGGCGCAGGAGCTGCATCCCGTCCGCGTAGTCCCAGACCACGACGGCGACCGTGCCGCCACGTCGGGTGACCCGGCGCATCTCGAGGAGCGCCGCCGCGGGATCGGGCGCGAAGTTGAGGACGAGGCCCGCCATGCACCCGTCGACGCCGTCGTCGTCGACCGGAAGCTGCTCGGCCCCTCCGA
>JAVHXX010000343.1 GCA_031119595.1 Patulibacter sp.
CGTCGAGCGTCGCCGCGAGATACAGGCCGGACTCGTGCGAGCGGCCGAAGTACACGGTCGTGCTGCCGGTCTGGTTCGTCGTGTTGCAGGCCGTCGAGGTCGCGACCGAGGTCCCGTCGATGTAGAGCGCGATGGCCCCCGTCGTGCGCGTGCGCGTGAAGACGACGTGGTGCCAGTCGGCGTCACTGAGGACGCCGGCCGCGCTGCGGATCGTCGAGCCGGCGTTGCCGCAGCCGGCGACGATGCGGCCGGTCGCGTCGACGGCGACGCCGAAGTCGTTCGCGTTCGCGGTCGTGCCCGCGTCGATGAGGCCGGCGGAGTCCGACCAGACGGTGCCGGGGCCGGACCCGCTCGTCGCGGTGCCCTTGACCCAGATCTCGAGCGTGTAGTCCGCGCCGATGGTCGTGCGCCGGGGCACGCTGATGTAGTCGGTGGTGCCGTTGAGCTGGACGGCTCCGTCGGTGCTCCCGACGATCGCGCCGGTCACGCGGCGCGTGGGCGTGCCCGTGTAGGTGCCGGTCGCGGTGCCGCCGGTGCCGATGTTCGCGGCCGTCGTGCCGGTGTCGGACAGGTGGTAGTACTGCGTGACCGTGGAGGTCGCCGAGCCACCGAACTCGCCGAGCATCATGCCCGTGTAGCTGCGGATGTTGTAGGTGAGGCCCGACGACGTCGACTTGTCGCCGTTGACGTTCGTCGCCTGCACCGACCACGCGCCGCTCGTGCCGGTCTCGAGGGGGGCGTCGGCCTTGATCGCGTTCGATCGGTACTGGTAGCCGGAGTACGGGCCGCCGGTCGTGAAGAGCGGGGTGGAGGTGTCGCCGTCGGCCCCGGACACGTCCGCGGTGGCGCTCGCGACGCCGGCGGTGTCGGTGATCGAGTTCACGCACACGTAGAAGTCCGCGCCCTGGCGGAGGGTGTCCGCCGGCGAACCCGCGGCGCAGGTCGGGTCGGTCGTGATGCGCGTCCCGCTGATCACGGGGCGCGACGCGACCGCGCGCGTGGTGAAGGTGTTGACACCCGTACTCGTCGAGGACACGAACGCGGCGAGCGCCGTACCGGCGAACACGCCGACGAACGCGAGGGCAATGAGGGTGATCCGGCGCTTCATCGGCTGTGCGCCTCCCAGGTGAACGTGCCGGTGGCGCTCGAGCTGGCGGCGGCGGGGTCCTCGTCGACGGTCACGTCGATCCGGTACCAGTGCGATTCGCCCTGCGCCCACTCGGCCGGGGCGGACACCGCGTCGTGGATCGCGGCGATCTCGTCGGCGCCGAGCGCGCGGGACCAGATCGCGACCTGGTCGACGCGGCCGTTGCTGAAGGTGGCATCGGTGCCGTCCTTCATGAGGAACCACGGCGAGGTCGGGGCGGTCGTATCGGAGACGGTCCCGGAGTAGACCTGCCGGCCGTCGAGGTAGTACTCGACGGTGCTGCCGTTGCGGACGAGCGCGTGGTGGTGCCACGCGTTGCGCAGCGGTGCGAACGGCACGCCGGTGTCGAAGGTCTGACCGCTCACACGGAACTTCAGGGTGCCGCTGCCGTCGTCGAACCCGAGCGACCACCCCGCGGTGCCGGTGGAGCTGTCGCGCATGATCGCGTTGCCGGAGGTCAGCTTGAACCAGCCGGCGACCGTGGCCGACGTGGTGATGCCGGTCGCCGGAAGCGAGAGGGTCTGCGAGGTGCCGTTGAAGGCGACGCCCCACTGCACGTCGGTCGGGGAGGGCTGGGCACCGGCGGTGACCACGGGCCCGCCCGTGGCGGTCGCGGCGGTGCCGGTCGACGCGACGGTCGAGGCCTGGTTCGGCTGGTAGGACCGGAAGTTGTCGAGCTGGACGCCGAAGGTGTCGCCCTGGCCGCTGGCACCGACGAGGCGGATACCGGTGCGGCCGCTGGCGGCGATGGAATTGTCGGTGACGGCGAGGCGCTGCGTGCCGTCGATGGTGACCGTGATCGAGCCCGCCTCCTGGTCCATGACGAGGTGCGCGGTGTCGCCGACGGCCACCGGTCCGGTCCACGAACCGAGGACCGTGGCGGCGCCCGCGTTGACGACGTCGAGCTCCCACACGCCCGTGGTGGCGATGTACCGGATGAGATACCCGGTGTCGCCGGTGGTCGCCATGCGGGTCATGAGGCCGGCTTCGCCGGTCGGCGACTGGACGGTGACGTCGGCGCTGACGATCTCCGCGGTCGCGGTGGTCGTGGCGACGCGGTACTCGGCGAGGCCGTCGGCCTGCGGGCGGACGCGGCCCGACGACGAGATCACCGCGTTCGTCGTGCTGATCGCCTGGCGGGTCCAGGCGCCGCCGTAGAGCTCGGTGCGGGAGGTGAGGAGCGCGCCGGCGGTTCCCGTGAAGGCATCCGCGCGGCGCGTGCGCTCGCCGAGCTCCCACAGACCGACGAGGTTCGTGCGGGCGGCGAGGATCGGGTTGATCGACGTGGCGAAGAGCGACTCGGACGGATCGGACACCCCGGTGGCCCACGCCGAGCTCAGATCGCTGAGCCGGCCGTCGTACACGACGCCGGCGCCGAGGCCGTAGTAGTTGCGGCTGTCCGCGTCGAAGCCGGAGCAGTCCTTGAAGCCGGCCGCGCCAGTCCCGCGCGTGATCCGGACGCCCAGGTGCTTGGCCAGCGAGCCGGACGACGTCGCCTCGAGCTTCACGAGCGAGGCGAGGGTGCCGTCGGAGCTGACCCGGATGCAATTCGTGTCGGACGCGCCTGCGCCTGCGTTCGTGAGACCGACGAGCGCCTGGCCGCTGCCGTTGTCCGTCAGGTGGACGGAGCCGGCGGCGGTGACGTCGTTGTCGCTCGTGGTCGTGCCGACGTACTTCGCGTAGGTACCCGCGCCGAGCGCGCAGGCAGCAGCGAAGACCAGGACGGGGGAGGACAGCAGAAGACGACGGGACGCCACTACGGGGGAGATCGCCCCCGCGCGTAGGGCGCGGGAGCCCCATGGACGTATGGCCCATGCGCCAGACCCCTGAAACCCCGGATTCCGGCAAAAGCCGGACGGATGGTTGGCGCAGCGTCCAGGGAACTCAAACCTTCCTCAAGCTCGGCTGTGGAATCCCGAAAACAGGTTCAGATGCATTCGGCCTCCGCCGTGCGCTCCCCCTTCCCTCACGAGACCGAACTGAAGGATCAATGCCTCGCTCCCGCAAACTCCTGCTGACGACGCTGGTCGTCGGCGCCACGAGCGCCGTCGCAGGCCTCGGCGTGTTCGCGGCCTTCACGGCTACAACGGACAACCCTGGCAACTCGATCGCGTCGGGCACGGTGACGATCTCCGACAACGACGCGTCGACTGCGCTGTACGCGCTGACCAACCAGGGCCCGGGCGCCTCGACGCAGCGCTGCATCGAGGTCAAGTACACCGGTTCGCTCCCGTCGACCGTGAAGCTCTACCGCACCGGCACGCTGGCCAACGGCACCGCCTTCAACCTCACCGTCGAACGCGGGAGCGGCGCCAGCACCTTCGGGTCCTGCACCGGCTTCGTCAGCGCCGGCACCCTTTACACCGGCACCCTCGGTGGCCTCGGCACGAGCTACGCCGGTGGCGTCGATGCGAAGGGCTCCTCTTGGGCCCAGAACGACATCGTCGACTACCGCTTCACGATCTCGGTCGTGGACGATCCCACCCCGAACGCCCACGCGGCCGTCGTCACCTCCGGAGCGCACGGGTTCACGTGGGAGGCACAGAACAACTAGCGCGCCTCGCCGGCGGTCTCGCCGGCCTCGGCATCGCCTTCGCGGCGGCATTCCCCTTCAAGGGAGTGCCGCCGCACGGCGTTTCCGGACGGCCGGTTCCCGCTCAGGTGGAGGTGCGCGTGCTCGCGAGCGGCGAGTTCCAGATCGACCCCGTCGGGACTGCACTGCAGGCGACGGCATTTCCTGCCCCAGGGCAGAAGGGCGGCCCGACGGTCGCCATCACCGCTCGGAACATCTCGCCGCTCCCGCTGCAGCTGAGCATGCGACTGACGGCGCTGTCGCCTGCGCTCGACGACGCTGCGACCGTGCGCGCCAGCGGTGCCGGTGCCGTGCTCGTGAACGGCGGCCTCGGCTCGTCCGCGAGCTGGTCGAAGCCCGCGGGCCTCATCCAGCCGGGCGCGACCACGACGATCCGGATCCGGCTCAAGCTCCGGCCGGGCCTGGCGCCCGACGCCTACAACGGCCGCCTCGACATCCGCCAGTTCGAGCTCCAGGGCATCCCGGACCCCGGCGCCGTACCGCCGACGACGCCCGGTGCGACGACCCCGGGCGCGACCACGCCTGCGACGACGCCCGTTGCGGCGACGACGCCTGCGACCGCCGACCCGGTACCCAGCACGCCGGCCCCGAAGGGACACTGAGCCCGTGGTCCCGTTCCTCAAACGCTTCCTCGAGGCGCTCGTCACCGGGCTCGTCGCCGGGTTCGTGCTCCTCGTCCTCGCGCCCGTGGTCCTCGGGTGGCGTCCCTACACCGTGCTCACCGGATCGATGCGCCCGGGCATCCAGCCGGGCGACGTCGTCATGGACCGTCCGATCCGGATCACGCAGGCGCACGTCGGACAGGTCGTGACCTTCAGCGACCCGACCCGCCACGGAGAGCTCGTGACCCACCGCATCCGCTCGATCGCCCACGCGGCCGGCATGACCACCGTCGAGACGCGTGGCGATGCGAACACCACCTCCGAGCATTGGACCATCGCGACGAAGGACCGCGTCGGCCTGGTCGTCTATCGGCTGCCGAAGATCGGCAAGGTCGCCGTGCTCGTGCGTTCGCGCGTCGGCATCCTGCTCGTGATCGTCGTGCCCGTGCTGCTCCTCGGGGTCGGCCTGCTGCGCAAGATCTGGCAGGAGGACGACGGGGACGACGACGATCCGGACGCCGGCGCGCCCGACCCGGACACCGTGGCGGCGGCACCGGTTCCGGCGCCCGCCGCGGATGCGGTCGCCCTGCCGGAGGCGGTCGAGCCGGTCGCCGGCCCGGCAGCGCCGCACGATCCCGTCGATGACGCTCCACCGCACGCGATGTTGCCCGCTGAGCGAGCGGGCATCGGCGCAGACCGGTAGCCTCCGTCGCACCAGCGCCCGTAGCTCAGTGGATAGAGCGCCTGCCTCCGGAGCAGGAAGTCGGAAGTTCGAATCTTCCCGGGCGCGT
>JAVHXX010000344.1:0-2487 GCA_031119595.1 Patulibacter sp.
CACGTGCTCCGGGCCGCTCAGCAAGACGATCACGACGGTCGGCAAGGCGCGCATCCTCGACACCACCACGAACGCCCAGCTCCAGGTCTCGTTCATCGACGTGTTCGGCACGTGGGTCTACCCGGGCTCCACGCCCAACTACGTCGTGGTCGGGCTCGATCCGGGCTACGGCTGGGCGGTGGTCGGTGATCCCGCACGGTCGTCGGCGTTCGTGCTCTCGCGGACGGCGTCGCTCACGGCGACGCAGCGGTCGCAGGTGACCGCCGCCCTGGTCAAGAACGGCTTCGACCCGTGCTCGCTGCAGGTCACGCCGCAGACGGGTGGGGCCACCACGGCCGGCCAGTTCTGCGCCGCCTGACACCGATCGGATCGTTCGATTCCGTCGCAACCGGCCGGTCCGGTTGCGGGGGATCGTTCGTATTCGGCAGAGCTTGAGGGTCTCCTCGGTGGGGAGACGATGATGGCGCGGCGCCATCGTGTGCCCTCCATCACTCGTGCAGGCGAGGCCCCGGACTGCCCGTTCCACCCTCGTTTCCGACCGGTGCGATGCCGATGATCAGCGCATCATGGGCAGTGATGGTGCGAGTTCTCATCCGGCATCCGGCGGGCATCGGCTCGCCCGGTTCGCCCGCGGGATCCGTCGTCCCGGTGGGGGCGACCGCGCGGCGCGGTCCTGCGACGGACTGACCGGTCTGCTCGACCGCGGCTCGCTCGCGGTCGAGTTCCCGATCCTCGTGCGGCGTGCCTGCCACGAGCACACCCACGTCGCCGTGCTCGTGTGCGACATCGACCGCTTCCGGCAGGTCAACTGCGAATACGGCCGCTCGCGCGGCGACTCGGTCCTCGTGGCCTTCTCGGCGCGGGTCTGCGAAACGCTCCGCGACACCGAGAACGCCTTCCGGTGGGGCGGCGAGCAGTTCGTCGTCGCCGCCTACGGGCACGACGCGGACGAGGCCCGTGCGCTCGCCGAGCGCCTCTGCGCGACGGTCGCCGCGCGGCCGATCGCCGGCGTCTCGCTCACCGTCTCGGTCGGCGTGGCCCTCGGGCACGACCTGCGCGACGAAGCCGATGCGCTCGTAGAGGCCGCGACGGCCGCGCTGCGTCAGGCCAAGCGTGGTGGTCGAGGACGCGTCGTCGTCGCGGACGCACTTCCCGGCGCGGCTCCGGCAGCGACCGTTGCGGTCCCCCGCGGCGGACGACTCGCGCCGTCGCCGTCGCCGGCGCCGTCGCGCTGAGGCCCGGCCAGCTCCGTCAGCCGCTGCGCGGCGGCAGATCGAAGCCGGCGTCGAGGAAGCCGACCCGGCCGGTGAGGCCGACGAGCGTGCCGATGTAGGTCTGCGCCTTCGGCCGCACGGCGCCGCGGTGCAGCACGGCGCAGGCTCGGTAGACCCGCGCGGGACGGGCGGTCGTATCCGTGGCGACCGTGACCGCGGGAGCGCACTCCTTCGCCGCGACGATCGCGTCGAGCAGGGTGCTGTCGGAGGTCACGACCACGTCGGCGCGGGCGACCGCGGGGTCCGCGGTGGTGGTCGTCCCGCTCGGCGTGGTGCCCGTCCCCGCGGGCGACGGGGTGCCCTCAGGGGTGGCCGGCGTCGTCGCCGTCGAAGGTTCGGGCCGGTACGCGTAGCGGGGTGCCTTGTCGATCACGGGCAGGATCGCGGTCAGCGAGGCGTCCGCCAGCACCGCGATCGGTCCCGTGGGCTCGGTGCTGGGGGTGGTCTTGTCGTTGTCGCCGGAGACGAACCGGTTCGACGCGATCAGGAACGCGAACACCAGCACGAGCAGCCCGAACCCACGCAGGCCCTTGTCTGCCTTTCGCGGGCCGACGCCCGTTCGCCACATGTTGCGGTCGGTCACGGTGGTTCGATCATCACACGCTCACGGGCGGCCGAGGGCGAGCCGCAGCCGTTGCTCGTAGTCGTGCTGGGGGATCAGTACGCATCCGAGGCGGAGCGTGTGGTCGGTCGGGAGCTGGATGTCGCACAGGGTGATCCCGTGTGCGGCGAGGTGGTCGAGGGTGCGGATGAGGAGCGCGTTCCCCGCCGAGGGGCGCCGCTTGCGCATCGATTCCAGCAGGGCGGCGCGGCCGAGGACGACACCCAGGATCCCGGCCGCGAGGTCGCCGTCCGGGGTCCAGAGCTCGAAGCTGTGGGAATACCCGGCGGCGTGCAGGCGGCGATAGAGCGCTGCGAGGCGCGGGGTGATCCACACGCCTTCGCCGGGCGGCGGGGTGGCGCAGAGCTTGAGGACCTGCTCGTAGTCGCGGTCGACGGCGAGCTCGTGGTCGGCGAGACGGTTCGCGTCGCGGCGCACCTTGCGGCGGAGGGTGTCACGGCCGGCGTCGTCGATCTCGAAGATCGCGCGCTCGGGGGCCGTGTACCAGGGGAGGTCGTCCGCGTCCGCGTCGTCCATGGGGAACGCGCCGGCGGCGTAGCGCATGATCGCCTGCTCGATCACCGCGTCCACGCCGTCGATCGTAGACGGCGC
>JAVHXX010000344.1:2587-5121 GCA_031119595.1 Patulibacter sp.
AGCGCATGATCGCCTGCTCGATCACCGCGTCCACGCCGTCGATCGTAGACGGCGCAGGCGCTCCGGCGGCGCAGGGCGGGCGAGCGGAAGACGGCTGACCATGGGACTGACAGGGCGAGGATCGAGTCCGCGGTGTGTTGCATCCTGGGTGCATGGACCACGGTGAACTCGCGGCATGCCTTCGCTCCTGGCGTGACCGCCTCACGCCGGCCGAGGTGGGACTGCCCGCGGGGGCGCAGCGGCGGGCGCCGGGGCTGCGCCGCGAGGAGGTCGCGGCGCTCGCCGGCCTCTCGGTCGATTACCTTGCGCGGCTCGAGCAGGGGCGCGCGAGCAACCCGTCGGCGTCGGTCCTCGGACCGCTCGCGCGGGCGCTGCGGCTCACCGACGACGAGCGCGCGCACCTCTTCCGCGCCGCTGGGCTGGTCGACCACACCACGGGGCAGATCAGCCGCCACATCACGCCGGGCGTGCAGCGGATCCTCGACCGCCTCGGCGATGTGGCGGTGACGGTCATCGACCCGGCCTGGGAGATCGTGGCGGCGAATCCGCTCGCGATGGCGCTCGTCGGGAACCCGTTCAACGGCGAGCGTGACGTGAACGTCGCCCGGGACCTCTTCCTGCGCCGCAAGCCGGATCGTGCACAGCGGCAGCCGGCGCAGACCGAGCGTTTCGAGAACGAGATCGTCGCCGACCTGCACGCGGCCACGAGCCGGTATCCGCACGATGAGCGCCTCCACGGCGTCATCGCCGAGCTGCGCCGCGAGAGCCCGCGCTTCGCGGAGCTGTGGGAGGAGCGGCCTGTCGCGGTGCGGGTGTCCGAGCACAAGGTCCTGGAACATCCGGAGGTCGGCACGATCACCGTCGACTGCGACACCCTCACGGTGCAGGCGAGCGACCTGCGGATCGTGGTCTACACGGCGCGGCCCGGCTCGCCCGACGCCGACAAGCTCGCGCTGCTCTCCGCCATCGGCAGCCAGACCTTCGGAGAGCATTCCGCCATCGGCGACGCGTGCCCCACACCGGGTGTGACGATCCCGCGGTACGCGGAGCAGCCTGCGGAGTGACCGAGGACCGGGACCTGACCGGATTGTTATCCCCTGGTCGGCCCTCGGATCGCGTTCTACGGTCCGGGCATGACGACGCCGACGCACGGTCCCTCCGCCCAGGCCCTGGGCCGTCTCGAGGCCCTGATGCCACGCTTGGGCCTGTCGTATGCCGGACCGGTGCCGGTGCGGATGGTCGGGACCGGGTTCGGCGTCGCCTGGGACGCCGGCCGGTTCGTGACGGTGAGCGTCGGGTCGGGCAACGAGCACTTCGCGCACATCACGACGGGCGCGCTCGCCGACGTGTCGCGGGACCAGCGGGCGGGGTTGCTGGAGCAGTGCAACACCTGGAACGGCAACCTCGCCGCGTATCCGGTGTTCCTCCACGATGCCGACGTCGGCTGGGACGTGATCGTGCAGACGTCGTACCCGTTGCCGCTCCTCGAGCAGAACCCGGACTTCTTCGCGTTCATGCTCAGCGGTCTTCCCGACATCGCCGACCGCGTGCGTGGGGAGTTCGCGGCCTTCGGTGGGCGCCCGTACCAGTGGGGCGATGACGATCTCGAGCGCCTGCTCACCCGGAGCCTGATCTGAGGCCAGCCCGCGTAGCCTCCTGCTCGTGCCCGTCGAGCCGACCTTCTACTACGACTTCAGCTCGCCCTACTCGTACTTCGCGGCCCACCGGGTCGACGAGGTGCTGCCGGTGCCGGTGCGCTGGCAGGTGATCCTGTTCGGCGGGCTCACGTCGACGATCGGAAAGACGCCATGGTCGCTGCACCGTGGTGCCGAGCGCGACCGGCGCATGCGCGAGTGCGAGGCGACGGCCGCCGAGCTCGGACTCCCGCTCACGTGGCCGCCGGACTGGCCCCTCGGGACCTATTCGATGCCCGCCGTGAAGGCCGCGCTCGTCGCCGAGCAGTTCGGTCGCCAGCGCGAGTTCGCGCTCGAGGCGTTCCGCCGCGGGCTCGGCGAAGGCGACGACCTGACCGACCTCGCGGTCCTCGTGGAGGTCGCCGAAGCGGTCGACCTCGACGCCGTCGCCATCGAGGAGGGCGTCGAGAGCCCCGAGATCCGCGCCCGCACGCGAGCGGTTACCGAGGCCGCGCAGGCTCGGGGCGTGACCGGCATTCCCACGATCGCCTGGGACGACCACCTCGTGTGGGGCTTCGACCGCCTGGGCGAGGCGGCGGCGGGGCTCGCGGCGCGGTAGGGACGCGCCGCGACGGCGCGTGGTGCGGGAGGCCGTGACCCGTCGCAGTGCGAGCGGTGCGGCAGGTCGACGCGCCGCCGCGGTTCCGTCAGCCCTGGTCTCGCAATCGCCGGTTCGGCGCGCTGCGCCCGGCCGCGATACCATCTCGGTCCACCTCACCGGACCGCTGCCCTCCGCGGGCGCCGGCACCGGTCAGAGGGCGCGTAGCTCAGTGGGAGAGCGCTCGCTTCACACGCGAGAGGTCGCAGGTTCGAAACCCGCCGCGCCCATCTTCCGGAAGG
>JAVHXX010000345.1 GCA_031119595.1 Patulibacter sp.
TTGATCGCCTCGTCGATGTCGTGGGTGACGAAGAGGATCGTCTTGCGGATGTTCGCCTGCAGGCGGAGGAACTCGTTCTGGAGGCGGTCGCGGGTGATCGGGTCGATCGCGCCGAAGGGCTCGTCCATGAGGAGCAGCGGCGGATCGGCCGCGAGGGCGCGGGCGACGCCGACACGCTGACGCTGGCCACCGGAGAGTTGGGCCGGATAGCGCTTCGAGAACTCCGGACCGAGGCCCACGAGCTCGAGCAGCTCGGCGGTGCGCTCGGCGATCGCGGGCTTCTTCCACCCCAGCAGCGACGGCACGGTGCCGATGTTCTGCTCGATCGTGCGGTGCGGGAACAGACCGATCTGCTGGATCACGTAGCCGATCTCGCGCCGCAGCTCGGAGGGGTCGCGCTCGTTCACGTCGCGGCCGTCGAGGAGGATCTCGCCGCCGTCGCGGTCGATCATGCGGTTGACCATCCGCATCGCGGTCGTCTTGCCACAGCCGGACGGCCCGACGAACACGCAGATCTCGCCCGCGGGCACGTCGAGGGAGAGCCGGTCGACGGCCGGCGAATCGGCGCCGGGGTAGTGCTTGAGCACCTCCTTGAGCTCGAGCCGCGCCGCCGGACGGGCGGCCCCCGCGGCCGGGTTCGGGTGCAGGTCAGGCCCCGCAGTGCGGGCAGCGTCAGCGGACATTCGGGCGTCGATCGGAGGAGGTGAGGCGACGCGAGCGGGGGTAGACCCGTGGAGGGCGACACGCGAAGGCCGGTCGCCGGAGCATAGTCGGGCGTCTCCGGGAAACCCAGTGCACTTTCGGGTGAATCGGGGCAGGGGCGGTCGTCCGGGACGTCGGCGAGGCGTCCGGGCCCACCCGGCCCGTACACTTCGCCGCCATGGCCCGGCCCCCGAAGACCCTGCCGTCCAGCGAGCCGGCGGCCCCCGCGCCGTCCCAGATCGTCGAGGCCGAGGTGACGCCCCGGCGCAACGCCGTGATCGCCACCGGCATCGCGGTGCTCCTCACGGTCGTCGCCGTGATCCTCGAGCACCTCCTCTCGAACGAGGTCCCGGACTTCCACCAGATCGACATCGTCCAGTCGATGGCGGGCACGGCGACGGGCACCGCTCCCGGCCACAGCTTCCTCACGGCCGTCGGCACCTTCAAGCTCGACCACGCCACCGAGACCGAGCTGATCTCGATCCTGCGCGCGCTCACCTACGCGCTGATGATCCCGCTCGTCGTGCTGCTCCTGCGCGCGGCGCGCCTGCGCGGCGGCACCCTCGGAAAGTTCCTCGAACCGGTCGTCACGATCGGCCTCGCGCTGCTCGCGATCGGCACCGTCGCCGCGGGCTTCCTCGAGCCCGCCTTCTACCGGCACGCGAAGGAGCTCGGGTTCACCCCGGGCGACATCCGCTACGCCTACAAGCACTCGTCGCTCGTGTTCGCGTCGATCCCGCTCACCATCGGCGCGCTCGCCGCCGGCGTGCCGATCGCGCTCGCATCGATCCAGTCGTTCCGGGTCGGGCTGCTGCCCACCTTCGCCGGCTACATGGGCGTGCTGATCGGCATGCTGTTCATCCTCCCGTTCGAGCCGACCGGGCTCCTGCGCGCCCTCTGGCTCTCGTGGGTCGCGGCGACGATCGCCGGCGGCATGGGCGGCCTGCCCCCGGCCTGGGCGGCCGGCGAGGCCGTCGAGATGGCTCCGCGTCAGCCCCGGCAGCCGCGCGAGTCGATCGGTGGCCGCGGCAAGAAGGGCAGTGAGCCCGTCGACGTCGAGAAGGCTCCGGCCGCCGGCGGCAAGAAGAAGCCGGCCGGCAAGCCGAAGGGCATCCCGGGCTGAGCCTGCCCGCGGTGGTTCAGGCCGCCGCCACGACGTGCCGGGCGCGCAGCGCCGCCGGCGCGGCAGCCACGAGCAGCGCGAGGACGAACGCCCCGGCGATCGCCGGGAGCGAGAACGCGACGACCACGAGCAGGACGGCCGCGGCGTCCTCGAGGAGCGACATCGTCGTGGTGTGGAGGCCGGGCACGGGTCCGCGACGGTCCCGGCGGGCATCCGCGGCCACCGGCCGTGCGGGCCGGAGCGCCGCCCGCACGCCGTGCAGGGCCGCGGCGGTCCCGCCGCCGAGGACGATCGCGACGATCCAGGACGCGCCCCCGCCGACGTCCGACGCGAACAGCAGCGCCCCGACGAGCGGCGGCACGATCACGCCGCCGCGGTGCACGCGCCGGCCGTGGCCGGCGGCGAACCGGTCGATCGCGAAGTCCGACAGGTAGAGCAGCCCGAACACGGCCAGCCACACGGTGTCGCCGATCGCGGCCCAGCTGTGGCCGAGGTCGATCCACCCGGCACGCTCGAGCACGCCGGTGACGAGCAGCGCGACCATCGGGTTGAGGCCGCACGCCCCGGCGAGCGCGAGCCCGCCGAGGATCGTGGTGACGGTCACGCCGCCGGTCGCGGCCTGCCGTACGCGGTCTAGATGTGGCCGACGGGCGAGGAGTCGGGACGGCCGCCCGCCGCGTGCACGGCGCGCTCGATCGCGTCGACGTCGCGGACGGCGCCGGTGTCCGCGGAGGTCGCCATGGCGGCGTACGCGCGCAGCGCCGGGGAGACGTGGCGCTCGCGGTCGACCGGGAAGTACCCGTTGCCGGACTCGATCTCCTGGCGACGGTCGGCGAGCTCACGGTCGCTGACGTCGAGGTGGATCGTGCGCTCGGGGATGTCGATCACGACGGTGTCGCCGTTCTTGATGAGGGCGATCGCGCCGCCGGCCGCCGCCTCGGGCGAGACGTGACCGATCGAGAGGCCCGAGGTGCCGCCGGAGAAGCGGCCGTCGGTGAGGAGCGCGCACTTCGCGCCGAGGCCGAGGCCCTTCAGGTAGCTCGTCGGGTAGAGCATCTCCTGCATGCCCGGGCCGCCGCGCGGGCCCTCGTACCGGATGACGACGACGTCGCCCTCCTTCACGCGGCCGGAGAGGATCACGTCGACGGCGTCGTCCTGGGACTCGACGACGACCGCCGGGCCACTGAACTTCAGGATCGACTCGTCGACGCCGGCCGTCTTCACGACGCAGCCGCGCTCGGCGATGTTGCCGTAGAGGATGGCGAGGCCGCCGTCCTTGGAATACGCGTGCTCGATGTCGTGGATGCAGCCGTCGGACGCATCGACGTCGAGGGACTCCCACCGCTCGGACTGCGAGAACGCCTTCGAGGACCGCACGCAGCCGGGGGCCGCGTGGAACAGGTCGGTGGCACGCTCGGACGGCTTGCCGCCGCGGATGTCCCACTCGCCGAGCCATTTGTCCATCGTCGGCGCGTGCACGGTGTGGACGTCCTCGTTGAGGAGGCCACCGCGGCGCAGCTCGCCGAGGATCGCCGGGATGCCGCCCGCACGGTGGACGTCCTCCATGAGGTACGTGCCGTTCGGGGCGACCTTGCACAGGCACGGCACGCGACGGGAGAGGTCGTCGATGTCGGCCATCTTGAAGTCGAGCTCGGCTTCGTGGGCGGCCGCCAGGAGGTGCAGGACCGTGTTGGTCGACCCACCCATGGCGATGTCGAGGGTCATCGCGTTCTCGAAGGCCTCGCGGGTGGCGATGGCGCGCGGGAGCACGGACTCGTCGTCCTCCTCGTAGTACCGGCGGGCGAGCTCGACGACGGCGCGGCCGGCGTCTTCGTAGAGCTGCTTGCGCGCGGTGTGCGTGGCGAGCGTGGAGCCGTTGCCGGGGAGCGACAGGCCGAGCGCCTCGGTGAGGCAGTTCATCGAGTTCGCGGTGAACATGCCCGAGCACGAACCGCACGTGGGGCAGGCCGCCTCCTCGATGATCGCGATGTCCTCGTCGCTGACCTCGTTCGCGACGGCGTCGGCGATGGCGGTGACGAGGTTGATGCCCTTGCGGACGGTGCCGTCGACGAGGGTCGCGGTGCCGCCCTCCATCGGGCCGCCGGAGACGAACACCGTGGGGATGTTCAGGCGCAGGGCCGCGTTGAGCATGCCCGGGGTGATCTTGTCGCAGTTGGAGATGCAGATCAGCGCGTCGGCGCAGTGGGCGTTGACCATGTACTCGACGCTGTCGGAGATGATCTCCCGCGACGGCAGCGAGTAGAGCATGCCGGCGTGGCCCATCGCGATGCCGTCGTCGACGGCGATCGTGTTGAACTCGAGCGGCACGGCCCCGGCGGCGGTGATCGCATCGGCCACGACCCGGCCGACCGGCGCGAGGTGCGTGTGGCCGGGGACGAACTGCGTGTAGGAGTTCGACACGGCGATGATCGGCTTGCCGATGTCCTCGCGCGCTACACCCGCGGCGCGCAGCAGCGAGCGCGCGCCTGCCATGTTGCGGCCGTGGGTGACGGTGCGTGACCTCAGCGGGGGCATGTCTTCATCTCTTCGTGGGCTGTGCAGGGACGGGCGGACGAAGGCTCCAGCCCGTCCCAGACACGCTATCGGGTTCTGCGCCGCGTGCCGGGGGTTTTCGCGCGCCCGGGTGGGTGGGCGGTCGCGTGGTGCGGCGGCGCGGTGCTCGGACGTGGGCGCGGCGGCGGGACGCAGCGGCGGCGCGCGACGGAACGGCCCGGTCATGACCGAAACGTCGCGCGGTCCACCACCGTGGCGGGTCCGCGCGACCAAACGGTCAGGGGGTGACCGAAACGTCGCGTGGTCGCCGGCGCGCTGCCGTCAGCTCGCGGGCGTCGTGGCCGCCGGCTCGCAGCCGAGGGTGTGGGTCCCGAGGGCGGCGGGCGGGGCGGTGTCGCGGCTCGTGCCGGTCGGGCGGTAGTCGAGCTGGGTGTAGGAGCGCTCGTCGCCCGGACAGTCCTTGAGTCCACGCACGGTCACCACCACGCGATACGACTCCGACGACCCCGACATCGCGCAGTCCTGCTGACAGACCACGAGCTGGCCCGTGGCCGTGGCCGAGCTCCCGCCCCACCGCTTCCAGTCGAGGCGCATGAGCTCCGTGGTGCGCGCGTTGCAGTCGAGGATGATCGTCGCCGGCTTGCCCGCGCTCTCGTTGCAGGTGCCGGAGTAGATCGACACCGGCTTGCGCGCCTCCGCCGCCCCACCCGACCCGCACCCGGCAAGGGTGAGCGCAATGAATGGAATGGTGGCAAATCGGCGCAAGGC
>JAVHXX010000346.1 GCA_031119595.1 Patulibacter sp.
GGCGAAGCTCGAAGAGCCGCGCTGGCAAGCCGGCTTCGACCTGGCGATGGGCCGCATCATGGCCGCGGTCGTCCGCACCAAGGGCTACAACCTGATGCTCGCGGAAGCGAAGTCGGGCAAGGCGTTCAAAGACCCGAAGATGAACACCTGGGTGCTCGCCCACTCCGACAACATCACCACGAGCAGCTCGCTCGCGCGCGCGACCGGGTCCGGGAGCGCCGCGGCACGCGAGCCCAGCACCGCCGCGACGCGGCGACCGGCGTGGTGGCGGGTCGCCCGGGCGGCCCAGCGGAGCTGGTCGCCGGTGCTGCCGCCCTGGTCCCGCACGAAGCGGGCGTCGGCGCGGGCCAGGCCGAGCGCGTCCTTCACCACGGCGAGCGGGTGGATCTCCTCGACGTGGCCGACGGTCTCGTTGAGGCCGCGGTACTCGTCGAAGTAGCGCTTGAAGAACTCGGCCGGCGGATAGTCGTGGGCGTGGAGCACGGCGGCCGCCGGGTCGTAGCGCTTGCGCCAGCGCGGGTGCTTCGCGATCGCGCGGCCGAAGGCCTGGTCCTCGCTGTAGGCGAGGTCGGCGAAGCGGATCTCGTCCCACGCGGCGCGGCGATACGCGGCGTTGACGTTCGAGAGGAAGGTCTCGTCGCCCGGGCCGAACACTCGCGGGCCGCCGCCGTCGGCCTCGAACGTGCCGAAGAACTGGGCGAGTTCGCGGGCGATCATCGGGGTGGTGTCCGGGCGCGCGAGGTGCGGGCCGAAGAGCGCGCCGAGGTCGCCGTCGGCCGAGAAGGCGTCGCGGATCGCATCGAGCCAGCCGGCGGCCGGGGTCGCGTCCTGGGTGAGGAACGCCACCACCTCGCCGGTCGCCGCCTCGGCCGCGAGGTTGCGAGTCGGGCCGTGCTTGAAGGTCGACGGATCGATCTCGATCACGCGCGCGCCGTGGCGGCGGGCCAGGTCGACGGAGCCGTCGGTGGAGCCGGAGTCGACGACGAGGAGCTCGTCCGGGGCCTGCGCGACCACGGCCTCGAGGAGCTCGCCGAGCAGCGCGCCGCCGTCCTTGACCGGCACGATCACGGAGACCGTCGGCCGCTCCCCTGCGCCTGGGGCGGTCACGCGATGATGCGGCGCTTGGCCTTGAGCAGCGCGCGGTACACGCCGCGCAGGGCCCGCAGCGACTTGCGGGCGAACTCGGCCTGCGGCCGGGCCATGAGCGAGTTGAAGTCCACGCCCCAGCGCTCGAACCAGTAGAGCGTCTCCTGGGCCGTCGCGACGGTGCGGGCGGTGTCGGCCTGGAGCCGGGCGATCTCGGTCTCGAGCGCGGTCACGCGCTCCCTGAGCTGGGCGTTCTCGGCCGCGAGATCCTGGTCGGTGAGGGCCATCGCGGAAACCCTATCGGGACGCACGAAGCCCGGCCGCCAGCCGCCGGGCACGCCAGAGCGCGATCGGGCCCGGGCCGCCGGTCGCCGGCGGGAGCCGCCGCAACGCCGTCACCATGCTCGCCCCGGACGCCGCCGCACTGAACCGCTCGGCCAGCTGCGCCCGGCCGGCCGCCCCGAGACGCTCGCGGAGCGCCGGGTCGCCCGCGAGGAGGCGCATGGCGCGGGCGGCGTCGTCGAGGTCGGGATCGGCCCAACGGGCCCCGGGCGGATAGGGCCCGCCGTGGTCGCCGATCGGCACGAGCGCCGCGTCGACGAGCACCGCGCTCGCGGCATCCATGTAGTCGAGGTTGCCCGAGTAGTTCGTGGCGATCGCAGGGCGGCCGATGGCCATCGCCTCGGCCGGCGTGTACCCGAAGCCCTCGGCGCGGTGCAGCGACACGACGACGTCGGCGGCGGCGAGGAGGTCGTCCATCGCCTCCCGGTCGCGGTACCCCGTGAGCAGGTGCACGTGCGGGTGCGGGTCCGCCAGCGCGCGGAGCGCCGCGAGCTCCGTCGGATGGGCGTCCTCGTCGATCGTCTTGAGGACGAGCTGCGGGCCGCCCGGCTCCGCGGTCGGGAAGGCACGCAGGAACGCCTCGATCGCGCCGTCCGGGTTCTTCCGGGCGACCGAGCTGTAGAAGCCGAAGACCGTGAGGAACAGCGTGCCGTCGGCCGGGAGTCCGAGCGATGCGCGGGTCGTCCCCGGCGTGGGACGCGGCGTGCGGACGGCGTACCGCACGAGCTCGACGGGCGTGTCGCCGGCCGAGCGTGCCAGCGCATCGTGCACGTGCTGCGTCCCCGCCCAGACCGCGTCGACGTCCGAGAACGCCGTCGCCATGAAGTCCGGGAGCTCCTCGACCTCCCACCACCACAGGCCCACGAGCCGGCGGCCGCGCAGGAAGGACGGCGGCGCGGCCGCGACGAACGGCGGCGTCTCGTAGGCGGTGAGGCAGGAGAGCGTCACCGGGAAGGTCGCCCGGGCCAGCGGCACGGTCTCGAAGGGCACGCCCTGCCGCGACGGCGACGCCTCGAGCGGCAGCGTCGGGAGGACGGGGACGCTGGCGGCGTCGAGCGCCGCCACGACGGCCCGGGCCGCCTCGCCGATCCCGGACTCGGACGTGAACTGCCCGACGACGTTGACGCCCGCGACCGGCGGAGCCGCGTGCTGCTCCGGACCGCTCATCGGTCGACGACGTCGAGGAGCGGGTTCTCGTGGACCGATTCGGGCACCGTCGCGTCGCCGCGGTCGGGCCACAGCTGCGGGTTCCAGAACGGGTCCGGGCGGTCGCCGCGGTCCGCGCGGACGACCCCCTCGAGCGCGGTGACGAGGAGTGCATCCGCGGCGGCGTCCGAGGCGACGAACACCGCGTGCGGCGACCAGATCACGCGCTCCGGCCCGTGGTCCGTGGCGGCGGTCGGCCCGATCCGCGACGCGACCGCGCCCTCGACCGCCACCTGGTTCGTGACCATCGTGAGCATGGGATGGCGGTCGTCGGCGGAGAGGTCGGCGCCGATGTGCAGCCGCACCGGCAGGCCACGCGGGGCGGCGACGGCGCCCGTGACGACGCGGTGGTCGGCCGTGGTGACCACGCCGCCGGCGCGCGTCGCCCCCGCTTCGACGAACCCCGCGAGCTCGTCGATCACGTCGGGAGTGCCCGGCACCAGCGGGCGTGCGAGGGTCACGACGACACGGTCGACCTCGGGCTCGGTCCCGTCGCCGTCGACGCGGACGCGCCCGTCGCCGACGGCCCGCACCGCCCCGTCGATCGTGTCCGGTCCCGTCCCGCCACGGGCGCCTGCGGCCGCCGTCACCACGACGGTGTCGCTCGGTCGGAGCACGGCGAGCAGCCCGCGCAGGGACGCCTCGAGGTCGGCGATCGCCGCGGCGTCCGGGAGCGGGACCACCATCTCGACCGGCAGCGTGCGCGGGTATCGCATGCGGTACCGCCCGGCCTGCGGCAGCCGCTCGACGGTCGCGTCCCCCTGGCCGGTGCGCTCGAGGTGTTCGGCGATCGCGGCGCGGCCACGGTCGTAGGCGAGCGGCTTGGCCAGCTCGCCGAGCGCGGCAGACCCGGCGTGGGCGCGCCAGTGGTAGAGGATCCGCGGGACGTGGCCGATGCGGTCGGTGCGCTCGGAGAGCCGCAGCACGAGGTCGTGGTCCTGGGCGCCGTCGAAGGTGCTGCGCCAGCCGCCGACCGCCTCGACCAGCGCGCGCCGGTACACGGAGAAGTGCAGTGTGTACATGCACGCGCGCAGGAGGTCCGGCGACCAGTCCGGTTTGAGCGCCGCGGCAAAGCGGCGTGCGTCGCCGGCGAGGAGGTCGTTGTCGCTGTAGAGGACGTCGAGGTCCGGCTCGGAGGCGAGCCGCGTGGCCATGGTCTCGATGGCGTCGGGGGCGAGGACGTCGTCGTGGTCGAGGGTCGCGACGAAGGGCGCCGTCGCCCGCTCCAGCGCCGTATTCGTCGCCGACGAGATGCCCTGGGCGGTGTCGTGGCGGTGGAGCACGATGCGCGGGTCCTCGGCCGCCGCGCGCAGGAGCCGGTCGCGCACGACCGGATCCTTCGAGCCGTCGTCGACGATCCGCAGCTGCCACGCCGCGGAGGTCTGCCCCGCGACGGACGCGAGCGTGCGGTCGAGCAGGCCGATGTCCGGATCGTGGACGGGCAGGAGCAGTGCGATCTCCGGCGGCCGCGACGTCGCCGTGCCGCCGCCGCGGCGACGGCGGGCGCCGCGAACCAGGTCCGATCCGCGGCCGGCGTCGGCGGGACGCGGCGCGAGCCCGGGCACTTCGAGCTGCGGGTCGCCGATGAGCATCCACGCGTAGTCCGGTGAGGCGCCCTCGGGAAGCCTGGTGCGCAGCACCAGGCGGTGCGGGCCGGTCGCCGGCAACGCGAGCCGCCAGGCGATCCAGCGCCGGTCCGCGGCGCGCGCACCCGGATCGACGCTCACCACCGTCGAGGCGACGACGGCACGGGTCGCCTCCTCGCCCGCGTCCGGACCGCCGGCGAGCAGCTCGACGACGAGGTCGACGCCGCCGTGGTTGACGTCCCAGGCGCCGGGTCGCAGCGCGGCCGCACCGCGCAGCGCCGTGCCGGCCGGCAGGTCGAGGTCCCAACGCCAACACCCCGGCGGGTCGGCGAGGATCGCCGGGCGGGCGTCTCCGGCGACATCCGACGCAGGGACCCACTGCGGCGCGTCGCTCAGGCGTGTGACCGGCAGGGATGCCAGCGGGATGCCCGGCGCCGGCGGCAGCTCGCGGTGGCGCAGGTCGCGGACCCGCGCCGTCGCGTAGGTCTTCACCTGCCGCGCCGCGCCTTCGATCCCCGCGTGTTTGCGGGCCATGCGGAGCTGCTCGGCGAGCACGCCGCGCTCCTGCGTGAGGTGGTCGAGCGTGCGCTCGAGATCGGCGACGCGCAGGTCCTGCTCGAGCGTGCGCTGCTGGAGGCGGGCCAGCTCGGCCTGCGGATCCGGGGTCGCCCCGGCGGGCGATGGCGGCGGTGCGTCGCTCATGCGGCGCCCACTCTAGACGGCATCGCGCCAGCGCCGAGGCGCCTCGCGCAGTGCCCGCGACCGCCCGCTAGAGCTCTTCGGCGATCCGCGGCGCTTCGCGGTTGAACACGCGGTACCCGACCACGCACACGAGCACCCCGATCGCGAGCGGCACGAGGAGGTACACGTAGCCCC
>JAVHXX010000347.1 GCA_031119595.1 Patulibacter sp.
TGCAAGCGAGATCCGCTCAGCTCACCAAGACCGTGAGCCGCCAGGCGAACCGGCCGCCACCGAGTCCTACTCGAGACCGAGGTCGCGAACGCCCAACTCGTCGGCGCCGAGGTGGTGCGCGAGTTCGTGGCGCACGGTGATGGTGATCTGGTCGCGGAGGAGGTCGGGGTCGTGGCCGAAGTCGCGGCGGAGGGAGTCGCGGAAGATGAGGACCTTGTCCGGGAAGTCGTCTCGGGCGATGCCGTCGCCTTCGTACATGCCGTAGGCGTCGGCTTTGATACCGCCGTTGGTGACCACGATCGCGAGGTTGCGGAGGGCGCCGCGGAGGATGTCCGGGAGGTCGTCGAGGGCTTCGCTGACGATCTCCTCGAAGTCCTCGTCGCGCCAGGGATCCTGGACGAGGAACTCGTCTTCATCGGGGTCGACGACGAGGCCCTGGGCGGCGAGACGTTCGGAACGTTCGACGACGCGGTCGAATTCTTCCTCGGAGACCGGGTCCCAGCCGGCGCCGTGGACGCCGAGGGCCGCCACGATGCTGCCGATGAGCAGGATGCCCGCGGCGCCGATCGCGAGGCCGGCGATGAGGCTCGACATCGACGAGGACACGAGCGCCACGGCGACGAGCAGCGCGACGACGGCCAACAGCTTGGCGAATGCCCTGCCGCGTGACTCCATTGTGGCCGTGCCTCCTCGCGGGTGAAGGCCCCGCGGTGCTGGTTAGCCGAGGAGGTCGCGCGAGATGACGACTCGCTGGATCTCGCTCGTACCTTCGTAGATCTGAGTCAGCTTAGCGTCGCGCATGTAGCGCTCAACCGGATATTCGGTGACGTAGCCGTAGCCGCCGAACACCTGGACGGCTTCGGTCGTGACGGCCATGGCGGTGTCGGCGCAGATGAGCTTCGCCATGGAGCTGTACCGGGACGCGTCCGGGGTGCCCGCCTCGATCTTGCAGCAGGCCGCGTACAGGAGCTCACGGGCGGCCGCGGTCTTGGCCTCCATGTCGGCGAGCTTCCACTGCATGCCCTGGAACTTCGAGAGCGACTTGCCGAACTGCTCGCGCTCCTTGGCGTAGGCGACGGCATGGTCGGTGGCGCCCTGGGCGAGGCCGACCGCCTGGGCCGCCGCGCCGAGGCGCGACACCTGGAGGGTGCCGAGCGCGACGTGGAGGCCCTTGCCGACCTCACCGATCACGTTGGCGGCCGGGACGCGGACGTCGTCGAAGATCGGCATGCCGGTGGGCGAGCTGCGCATGCCCATCTTGTGCTCGAGCTTGCCGACACTCACGCCCTCGCGGTCGGACTCGACGAGGAACGCGGTGATGCGACGGTTCTCGCGGTCGGTGACGGCGAAGACGACGTAGAACGTGGCGATGCCGGCGTTCGAGATCCAGTTCTTCGTGCCGTTGATGATCCAGTCGTCGCCGTCCTGACGGGCGGTGGTGATCATGCCGCCCGGGTCGGACCCGGCGCCGGGCTCGGAGAGACCGAAGGCGGGGATCGCCTTGCCGGAGGCGCAGTCGGGCAGGACGCGGTTCTTGATCTCGTCGGAGCCGAACAGCTTGATCGGAAGGGTCCCGAGTTCCTGCGTCATGAGCATGAGGGCGGTGGAGCCGTCGGCCTTGGCGAGCTCCTCGATGGCGATGTTGAGCATGAGCGTGCCGGTGCCGGTGCCGCCGTGCTCGACGTCGAACGGGAGGCCGAAGATGTCGTTCTCCGACAGGAGCTGGCGGATGTCCCAGCCGTACTCGGATTTCGCATCGAGCTCGGCGGCGCGCGGCGCGACGCGCTCCTTGGCGATCGAGCGGACGAGGTCCCTCAGCTCGACCATCTCGTCCGGAAGGAGGTACGGGGCGATGGTGGCGAGCTCGGACATGGCCCGGAGATTAGTAAACCGGCGGGTACCGCAACAGTGCGATGCGCCCAGACATAACGGCGTTTCCGCCAGGTGGCGTGCGGCCTACAGCCCGCCGCCGCGGAGGACGTACGGGACCGTGCGCAGGAGGATCTTGATGTCGGTCCAGAACGACCACGTCGTCACGTAGAGGTAGTCGATCTTGACCATCTCGTGGAGCGGGATCTTCGCGGAGCCGAGGATCTGCCACTGGCCCGTCATGCCGGGGGTGAGAGCGAGACGGCGGCGGTGCCAGCCGACGACCTGGCTGTCTTCGTCGACGACGAGCGGGCGCGGGCCGACGAGCGACATGTCGCCCTTGAAGACGTTGATGAGCTGCGGGAGCTCGTCGAGCGAGGTCTTGCGGAGGATCCGGCCGACGCGGGTGATGCGCGGATCACCGGCGATCTTGAAGAGGCCGGTGGTCTCGTTGTCGCCGCGGAGCTCGTCCTTGCGGGCGTCGGCATCGGCGACCATCGTGCGGAACTTCAGGATCTCGAAGCGCTCGCCGTCGCGGCCGACGCGCGTCTGGCGGAAGAAGACGGTGCCGCGCGTGTCGAGCTTGATCGCGAGCGCGAAGGCGAGCAGCAGCGGCGAGATCACGAACAGGCCGGCGCCGGAGACGGCGAGGTCGAGGCTGCGCTTGAGCATGAGCGACGACCGCGACATCCGCAGCCGGCGCATGGCGAGCAGCTGCATGCCGGAGAGGTCGTCGAAGACGACGGAGGAGCCGAGGACCTCGAAGATGCGCGGGACGAGGGTGACGTTGACGCCGACGGCCTTGATCGCCCGGACGACGTCGAGGATCTCGCCCTGGTCGACCTGCTCGGGGGCGATGATCACGCGCTCGATGCCGCCGTCGGCGATGGCGCGCTCGAGGCGCGGGATGAGCGCCTCGACCTGGCCGGGGACGAACGAGATGCGGTCGACGACGTGGGCGCTGACGGCGTGGGTGGCCTCGAGCTTGGTCGACACGTCGTCTGCGATGTCCTCGGCGCCGAGGACGAGGCATCGCTCGATCGGCACGCGGTGCGTGACGAGGGATCGGGCGCCGTACCGGAAGAGCAGCAGGCAGAGGAAGGTCGAGACCCAGAGCGCGAAGACGCTGGTCTTGTCCACGTCGCCGAAGACGATCTTCTCGCCGAGGAGGTACGCGAAGAGCGCGATGACGGTGGCGAGGTGGAAGAGCTGCGGAGCCTCGTCGAGCGTGGTCTTGCGGAGCAGGAGCTCGTCACGGTCGTAGAGGCCGATCGCCTTCGCGACGAGCACGACGGCGGGGACCGCGAGGAGGGCCGTGACGCGGGGCGTCTCGCCACCGAGCGTGTAGATCGAGAGGAAGAGCGCCAGCAGCATCGCGGAGGCGTCCGAGATGGCGAGGGCGCGGCGGTAGGTGCGATCGCGGCGGCCACTCGTGCGCGCGTGACTGCGCTCGATGATCGGGCGCTGCGCGACGGATTCCTGTGACGGAATCGCGGACGACGGAGCAGCAGCGGTGTATTCGCCGTGGTCGGACACGGACAGGCCGTCAGGGCGGCGCGGAGAGAGACCCAGCCGAAGAGCTCGACGACGGGCCCTTTCGACGATCTCTGGAGTAGACAACGCTTCTCGATCGATGTGGGACACGATGCTCGCTCGCGAGCACCCACTCTGCAAGCTACGTCACAGATGGGGGACGCGCAACCGGTGAGCGCCGTTTCGGGCACATGAGTCCACCTAGCGTCCGGGGCCGGAAAAGGCGTCCAGATGGGCGATGCGCACCGAAAAGGAGCGCTACGTACTGGTCAGAGGTGAATCGACTCGCGCACGGTTTCGCCGGGCGGCGACCCCGCCCCGTGACCGGGTGCGAACGCGCCGGATCGTCGGGCCCGTCGGGGAAATGCACCGGTTGACGGTGCGGCGGACTCGGGAATACCGCCCCAAGGCGTCGCGGATGCCCTCGACGCGAGCTCGTCGGCCTCGGCCGCGCGATCCGCCCGTCCGGCGGCGATGCATGCGCCGAGCACGAGCACGGCCAGCGTGACCCATGTCACGGAAATCGCCACCACGACCGACATCGGGCCATCTTCGACGCCGGTCCGGCGGCAACCCGCAGGCAACGGTCCGTTGCTGGACGTATGTCGGAGATGGGGCCAGTCGGTTGCGCGGCGTGCCGACTGTTCAGGTGTGGGCCTCGTGCGCGAACGGACGCGCGGGTGAGGTCCAGTCCGCACTCCGCATGACGTCGATCGACACCACTCGCACCAACGCCCCCGCCACCGCTGCCGAGCGGCCGGTCGCGCCGAGCGTGCCCGCCCCGCACGGTCTCGGTCGGACGCTGTCGGTCCTCGGGGTTCTCCCGGCCCCGCTGCTCGTGCTCGCGGATGTCGTCGCCGTCCTCGCCGGCGCGCTGCTGCCGCCCGGCGACGTCGCCCTGCCCTGGCGACTCGCCGTCGCCGTCGCCGTCTTCGTGGGGTTGTCGTGGCAGCACACGCACCGCTCCGGCACCGGCCGCCTGCGTCCGACCTCCTTGTGGCAGGCGATCACCGTCGGCGGCCTCGCCGCGACCGTCGCCCTGCTCGCCGTCCGAAGCCTCACCCCCGACGGCCCGGCGGCACCGAACCTCCTGGGCATCGGCCTCTTCGCCACCGGCACCACCCTGATCCTGCGGACCGTGCTGCAGTTCGGCGCGCGGCGGGCCCGCCGCCACGGCGCCGGAACCGTCCCGACGCTGATCGTCGGCGCGGGCATCGTCGGCCGTCAGCTCGAGCGCCGCATGCGTGCGCACCCCGAGCTCGGGTTCTGGCCGGTCGGGTTCCTCGACGACGACCCGTCGCCCTTCGGCCAGCTCGACGGTGGCGACCCCGCGATCATCCTCGGCCCGACCGCGGCGCTGCCCGAGGTCGTCGAGCGCAGCGGTGCCCGGCACGTCGTCTTCTCCTTCACGCGCGCCCCCGACTCCGAGGTGCTGCCGCTCCTCCGCGAATGTCAGCGGGCGGGCATCGACGTGTCCGTGATGCCGCGGCTGTTCGAGAACGTCAACGGGCGGATCCGCGTCGAGCAGCTCGCCGGCCTGCCGCTCCTCGCGCTGCGGCAGACGAACCCGCGCAGCTGGCAGTTCACCGTCAAGCACGCCAGCGACCGTGTGATCGCGGCGTTCCTGCTCGTCGTCCTCTCCCCCGTCCTCGCGGCGCTCGGGCATCCGGTGCGGCTCGCGCTGCTGCGCGCGG
>JAVHXX010000348.1 GCA_031119595.1 Patulibacter sp.
CGCGCTTCCCTGACACGGAAGAGGTCACTGGTTCGATCCCAGTATCGCCCACCACCTGAAACCCCCGGCCTCGGCCGGGGGTTTCGTCGTTGCTGCTACCGGGTCGGCGACGTCGCCGCGTACGGATCCGTGGCCACGTTCCCGTACACGTCGGTTCGTCGGCGTCGGTCCCGCACGACGCAGATGCCGCGTGCCACGGCGAGCGCGACCACGACCGCGGCGATTCCCGCGAAGAGCCACCTCCACGATGCGTCGTCCTCGATGAGCAGCCGTGCCGCCAGTAAAGCGAGCGGCGCGACGACGAGCAGGCGGCGCCACTCGGGCCACGTCGGCCGCCACAGCACCGTCATGCCCTTCTTCCACCGGCCGACCAGCACGTACGTCAGCAGGACCGCGAACGGCAGCAGCCCGAGCCAGTGCACGAGCGCGTCGGCGGCGTCCTCGTAGAACGGGTGCACGATCTCACGGGCGACTCCACCAGCCGCAGCGGCGGTGAGCACCACCCACATGCGGGCCTCCCACCGGCGAGGATGCCACCACGGTGTGCGCCACCAGGCCACCCGGGTCACGACCGCGCGCCGGCGATCGTCCGCGCGACGGGGAAGGCGGCGGTTCGCGGGCATCACGTGCTCGAGGCCTGGACGACGGCGATGGCGGACGCCACGAACGCAATCACCGCGGCGCTCGACCGCAGGACGTCGATGCGCTCCCAGCGGGTCACGATCCGTTTCCAGTCCGCCGGGGGATCGGCAGGGTCCCAGTCGTTCACGCCGATGTTGATCGGGACGGTCCCGAGGAACGACGCCAGGACGAACACCGTCAGGGCGGCGACCGCGGCGATCCGCCACACGAGCCCGTCGCCTGTTCCACCGACGACGAGGACGGCGATGGATGCCAGGACCGCAGGGATCATCAGGATCGGCACGACGACCTTGAGGGACTTGACCAGTGCGATGCGCGTGCGGACGTGCGTGTCGTCGGGCAGGGCGGCCATCGCCGGCTGGACACCCCACCGGACGATCAGCTCCTCGCCGGCGAGCAACCCGACGAGGACCAGCTGGGCCACGAGGAGGGCGTTCACGTGCGGTCCTCGGCATGATCGGCGCCGACGGTGGGGATGGTGTCCACGATGTTCCCTTCGTCCAGGAACGATCATCGCCCACGCTGGACCTGAAAGACATTTGCAGATCGCGACAACCGGACGTACGATCTGAAAATCCACTTCAGATCGAGGAGTCGCCGTGCAGGAGAACCGTCCCAATCTCGCCGATCCCGACGTCCTCGACGCACTGTCGCACCCGGTACGGCTCGACGTCCTGGGGTACCTGGCGGCATCGGGCCCTGCGACGGCGTCGCAATGCGCCCGGGCGGTGGGCGACACGCCGTCGAACTGCAGTTACCACCTCAGGGTGCTCGCGTCCCACGGACTGGTCGAACCGGACCCGTCGGGCGACGGCCGGTCCAGGCCGTGGCGGACGAGCATCACCGGCTTCACCACCGACGACGTCGATCCGGCGGACGTGGCGGGACTGGACCGGATGTTGGCGGCGTCGATCGAGCTCGACCACCATCTCCTGCGCGAGTACCTCCGCGGTCGGGACGCGGTCCCGGAGGTTTGGCAGGCAGCGGATGTCCACGCCAGCTACGGGCTCGCGCTGACACCGACCGAACTCGCCGAGGTCGTCGCGCGGCTCGATGCCGTCGTCCGGCCGTACATCCAGGCGACGCGGGCGAACACCCCCGGTGACGCCGAACACGTCCACCTCTCACTCAGCGCGTTCCCGCGGCTCGGGTTCGGCCCCGACCGATGACGAGCACGCCGCCCGCCACGCGCCGTGGCTTCGCAGGCTCGGCGATGGCGGTACCGGCGTTCCGACGGCTCTGGCTCGCGGGGCTCGTGTCGGACACCGGCGACTGGCTGATGTTCATCGCGTTGCCGCTCGTCGTCCTCCGGCTCACCGGATCGGCCGTCGGGACGTCGTTCGCGTTCCTCCTCGAACTCGCCCCGCCCGTGCTGTTCGCCCCGGTCGTCGCGCGGGTCACCGACCGGCTGCCACACCGGCGCGTGATGGTCGTCGCGATGCTCGGTCAGGCCCTCACCCTCCTGCCGCTGCTCCTCGTGCACGACCGGTCGGAGCTGCCGCTCGTCTACGCCGTCATCGTCGCGCAGGCGTCGTTCGGCGCGTTCTTCCTGCCGGCCAAGAACGCGCTCCTCCCGACGCTCGTCGGGCTCGATCGGGCGAACTCGGCGAATGCCCTCGTCGGGCTGAACAACGACCTCGGCCGGATCATCGGTGGCCCGCTCGGCGGCGTGCTGCTCGCGGTCGGGTCCATCGGCACGGTGGCGCTCGTCGACGTGGCCTCGTACGTCGTCGCCGCTGCCCTCGTCCTCAGCGTGCCGCACGGGCGACGCGTCGATCCGGCTCCGCCTGCTTCCCCCATCCCGATCGGACCGGACACCGGCGGCGTCCTCCGTGCCCTCGGCGACCGTGCAACGCGGCACCTGGTCCTGGTGAGCACGGTCGCGTCGATCGCGCAGGGGCTCTTCCTCGTCCTGTTCGTCTTCTTCGTGACCGACGTCATCCGTGGCGACGCGGCAGACGTCGGCCTGCTGCGCGGAGTACAGGCGATCGGGGCGATCGGCGCCGGCCTCGCACTGGGGGTCCTCGGCGCGAGGATCGACGCGCTTCGGCTCGCCCTCATCGGTGCGAGCACGTTCACGGTGATCACCGTCCTCGTGTGGAACGCGTCGTTCGTCACCCACGCCGTGCCGGTCTACGCCGTGCTCTTCGCGACGATCGGTGTGCCGGCGGTGTTCATGGGCGCCGGACTCACGAGTCTGCTGCAGCAGGCAGTCGACGGCGCAGTCCGTGGGACGGCGTTCGCTGCGCTCGGGCTCGGGCAAGCGGTCGGTCAGGCGATCGGGATCACCGTCGCCGGTCTCCTCCAGGAACCGCTCGGCACCCTGCCGCTGCTGGAGGTCCAAGCCGCCGCCTACGCGATCACCGCGGTGCTGGCGTTCGTCCTGCTCCCACGGCGGTTCCGCAGCCCTCCCGGCTGACGACCGGCATCGCGGTGGCCGACCGGCGCGGCCATCCGCCGGACGGGAGGCTCGGTGCCGGCCCGCACCGTGCCTCCCGTCCGGCGGATGCGGGCCTACGATCGCTGTATGCGTGTGGCGATCACCGGAGGGACGGGCGTCGAGCGGGACGCTCGGGTGTGACGTGGCGAACATCCTGGTGGTCGAGGACGACCCGGAGATGCGGTCGCTCGTCGAGCGAGGGCTGACCGGCGAGGGGCACACGGTCACCGTCGTGGGCGACGGGATCGCCGCGCTCGTCGCCGCGCGCGCACAGTCGTTCGACGCGGCAGCGATCGACGTGATGCTGCCCGAGATGACCGGGTTCGAGGTCTGCCGACGACTCCGAGAGCTCGGGGAGGACTTCCCGGTGGTGCTCGTCACCGCACGTGACGCCGTGGACGACCGGGTCTTCGGGCTCGACTCCGGTGCCGACGACTACCTGACGAAGCCCTTCGCGATCGCCGAACTCAACGCCCGTATCCGCGCCCACCTCCGGCGGCGCGCTGCCGGGACCGCGACGATCGTGGAGGCGGGGACGGTCCGGCTGGACACCGTCGCGGTCCGGGCGTCGGTCCGCGGCCGCGACATGCCCCTGAGCGTCAAGGAGTTCTCGCTGCTCCGGTTCCTCGTCCAGGGGTCGCCGTCGCCGCGGACGCGAGCGGACGTGCTGCGGGAGGTGTGGGGGAGCGCCGAGCACTTCGACCCCACGATCGTCGACCAGTACGTCAGCTACGTGCGCAAGAAGCTGCACGCAGCAGGGGCCGACGTCGCGATCCGCACGGTCCGCGGCGTCGGGTACGCGCTCGAGGTCGTCGCGTCCTGATGAACGTCTTCCGTCGACTGTCCATCCGCGCCCGTATCACGCTCGGGAGCCTCGTCGTCGGGGCCGTCGTACTGTGCGGCGTCGCCGTGGTGCTGCACGTGCAGATCGAGCGCGCGTCGCTGGCGTCGGACGCGTCGCTCGCGTCCGGCGACGCCGCCCCGTTCGTGTCGGACCTCCTCCACAACCCGGACGAGCCACCGGACCGGCCCGCCGAGGGTGTCCTCGTCGGCATCCGTTCCGCATCGGGACGGTGGGTGGTCGACTCGCTCCCCGCTGAGGTGCGGTCCGTGCTGCCCACGGACGTCCCCGAAGGCGGAGTGACGCTCCGCACGGAAGCCGGGCACCGGGTGATGACCGTGGTGGGCACCCCGGTGGTGAACGACGACGGGGCCTTCGTGGTCTGGGCGGCGCACGACGGTCGCGCCGGCGAGGAGACGGTCGCGCGCGTCGACCGGTCGCTCGCGGTCGGTACGGTCCTCGCGCTGCTCGCGTTCGGCGCGGCCGCGTGGCTCCTGTCGACCCTCGCACTCCGACCCGTCGGGCGGATGCGCCGCACCGCCGAGGACCTCAGCGCCGGCAGGACGAGCGGGCACCTGCCGGTCGGGACGTCCGACGACGAACTCGCGGCGCTCGCGCGGACGCTGAACGCCTTCATCGACCGGCAGCGGGAGAACGCCGAGCGGGAGCGTCGGATGGTCTCGGACGCGAGCCACGAACTCCGGACCCCGCTGGCCGCGCTCACCGCCCGGCTGGAGTTGGCGCACCGGTCGGCAGGCGACGCGGACGCGCTCGCCCGGGAGCTGCAGGCCGCTGAGGACGACGCCGCGCGGCTGGTGGCCCTCGCGAACACGATGCTCGAGCTGAGCCGGCTCGACGAGGCGGAGCCGGCGCCGCCGACCGCCGCCGCCGACCTCGTCACCGAGCTCATGGGCTCGATCGACCGGGCGCGGGCGGCACACGGCGCGGGAGACCGCGACATCGACTTCTCGGTCGCCGTGAATGCTCCGGACGAGCGGTACCGGGTCGAACCGGCAGCGTTCGCGCGGGTCGTCGACCGGTTGCTCGAGTCCCCCCACTACGGCGAGCGGTGGGGGCGGTACTGGCTCGACGTCGTCCGTTACTCCGACACCGCCGGAGACAATTCCGATTTCCCGATCCCGCAGATGTACCGCTATCGGAACTGGGTCAT
>JAVHXX010000349.1 GCA_031119595.1 Patulibacter sp.
GTTCTACTCGCTGCTGGCGGTGTCGGTGCTGCTCTACGGCGAGTCGCCCTACCGCGACGTCGTCTGCCTCGGGCTGATCCTCGACGAGGACGGGCAGAAGATGTCCAAGTCCAAGGGCAACGTCGTCGACCCGTTCGCGGTGCTCGACAAGTTCGGCGCCGACGCGCTGCGCTGGTACTTCTTCACGAGCAAGCAGCCGTGGGACGGCTACCGCTACTCCGACGAGGCCGTCCGCGACGGCGTGCGCCTCTTCCTGCTGCCGCTGTGGAACACCGCCAGCTTCTACGCCCAGTACGCCGCGATCGCCGCGGACGCGGCGCTGATCGACGGCGCCACCGACAACCCCGGCGAGCCGACCGAGCTCGACCGCTGGATCACGAGCCGTGTCGAGGCGACGACCGAGATCGCCACCGCTGCGCTCGACGCCTACGACGTGACGACCGCCGGCCGCGCCATCGGCGAGCTCGTCGAGGAGCTCAGCAACTGGTACGTGCGCCGTTCGCGCCGTCGCTTCTGGGACGGCGACCCGATCGCCCTCGAGACGCTCCGCACGGCGCTCGTCCGGATCGCGACGCTGCTCGCGCCACTCACGCCGTTCGTCGCCGACGAGCTCTACGAGCAGCTCGGCGGCGAGGGCGACTCGGTCCACCTGGCCGATTGGCCGCAGGCGCAGCCGGGCCACCGTGACCTGCCGCTCGAGGCGGACATGGCCACCGCCCGCGAGACCGTGAAACTCGGCCTGTCGGCCCGCGCCGCCTCCGGGATCAACCTGCGCCAGCCGCTGCGCGCCGCGGTCGTCGTGGCGACCGGCGCCGAGCGTGCCGCGATCGAGCGTCTCACCGATGTCATCGGCGACGAGCTCAACGTGAAGGCGCTCGAGTTCGTGGCCGAGGCCGACGAGCTCGGTTCGGTCCTGCTCAAGCCCAACCTCAAAGCCCTCGGGCCGCGGTTCGGGAAGCACATGGGCGCCGCCCGCAACGCGATCGAGGCGCTCGACGGCACGCGCGTGGCCGCGGCCCTGCGCGCCGGCGAGCCGGTCGTGATCGCCGTCGACGGCACCGAGCACGAACTCGGCGAGGGCGACCTGCTCCTGTCGCTCGAGGCGCCCGAGGGGTACCAGCTCGAACGCGACGGCAACCACGCCGTCGCCCTCGAGCTCGAGATCAGCGACGCGCTCCGCGCCGAGGGCCTGGCCCGCACCGTGCTCCGGCAGGTCCAGGTCGCGCGCCAGAACGCCGGCCTCGACGTGACCGACCGCATCCGCCTCACGCTCGACGGCGACGCCCCCCTCCTGGACGCCGTCCGGGCCAACGAGCCCTACCTCGCCGCCGAGACGCTCGCCACCTCCGTGATCTACGGCAGCGCCCCCGGTGGGCCCGTCGCGATCGACGGATTCACCCTGCAGATCGGCGTCGAGCGCGACGCGTAGCGTCGCGCTCCCGGGCGGCGTCGCACCGTGACCGGCTGAGCGGGGCTCGAAAGCGCACGGGGTAAGCCGGATTCCGGCACAATGACGGGTCCGCCGCGGGCGGCCCCGCTTCTCAAGTTCGGGTCGGCCGTTTCCGATTCACCGAGCAGTGCCCTTTTCCACCCCGAACAGCGGAATGAACCGCCAGACGCTCGCCCATGCCCGTGAGGTGCGGCTGCTGACGGGCGTCGTGTTCCTCGTCGGGGCGGCGATCGTGACGCCCGCGTTCCTGATCACGCACATCCCGGTCTGGCGCGGGATCCCCGCGATCGTCGTCGGTGCCGTCGCCGGGGTCCTCACGCTCACCCGCCCGGCGCCGGCGATCGGCAGCCGCACCAACCACGTGCTGCTCGTCGCGGCCTGGGGCGTGCCGATCCTCGCGTACTACGGCGCGCTGCCCCACGCCGCACCGGTCCCGAGCGCCTTCACCTTCACCGGGGCGCTCGTCGCGTTCCGGCTCAGCAGCCGATGGCACATCGCCGCGCACGTCACGATCGTGACCGTCCTGTTGATGCTGCCCCTCGCCCTGGGGCTCGCCGACCGCGAGACGCTCGTCGCCGTCTTCATCCTCACCCCCGCCATCGCGTCGCTCGCCGCGATCGTCGTCACGGTGCTCGAGGCCTCCGAGCAACAGGGCCGTGAGCTCGTGAACCTCTCCCGCCGCGACCCGCTGACGGGCCTCGGCAACCGCCGCCTCCTGGCCGAGCGCCTCGACTACGAGATGACCCGCAGCGACCGTGACGGCCACCCGTTCGCGTTGCTCGCCCTCGACCTCAACGGCTTCAAGGACATCAACGACACCCTCGGCCACGCCGCCGGCGACGAACTCCTCGTGGCGGTCGCCTCGACCCTCACCGCGAACGTGCGCGCCGGCGACACGATCGTGCGGCAGGGCGGCGACGAGTTCTGCGTGCTGCTCCCGGCGACCTCCGCCGTCGACGCGGAGCGCTTCGGCCTCGCATTGCGCGAGGCGCTCCGCGAGATCGTGGCCGGCGACCACCATCTCACCACCGGCATGGGCATCGCCGAGTTCCCCGTCGACGGGGACGACATCGACCGGATCCTCAGCGTCGCCGACGACCGTCTCCGGGCCGACAAGGCCGGCGATCTGACGGATCCCGGCGTGACGGTGCCGCGCGCAACGGCGCGCTGAGCAGCTCAGCACCCCGCCCACGGGCGACCGCGGGTCGCACCGGAAACCGGCAGGTGTCGTAGGGCGGCCCTCTCATACTTTGGGTGATGGCCTCCGCCGCCGATATGCCGCGAGTGAACCTCGCTCCGCAAACGACGACCCGCGTCTCCCGGCGTGAGCTCGCGCTGAATCGGTACGTCTGGCTCGCCACGGCGGCGATGTTCGCGATCCTCGCCGTCTCGAACCTCATCATCGCCTTCCTGCCCCTCGGCTTCGACCGCCTGGAGATCGTGGCGCTGTCCATCGGCCTCGGCGTGGTCGCCGCGGCGTTCTTCTTCACGGAGCCGGCGCCGGTCGGTTCGGTCGAGAACCATCTCGCCCTCTCGGCGACCTATCTCGGCACGAGCGTCTCGATGCTCGCCTTCTCCCCGCACACGAGCGTGGCCATCGGCGCCGTCATGTTCGTGGCCCCGCTGACGGCGATGCGCCTCGTCGACCGACGCGAGATCGTCGCCCACTACCTCGCGGCGACGGCTTTCGTGATCGCCCCGTCCGTGTACGCGCATGTCGACGTCGCGGGCGCGATCGGCCTGGCGACGGTCATCGCGGCGATGTGGGTGCTCGGTGGCTGCTGCATCCTCGTGTTCGAGGCCGCCGAGTCACAGGGCGAGGAGCTCGAGGATCTCGTCCGCCGCGACCCGCTCACGGGCCTCGGCAACCGCCGCATCCTCACCGAGGAGCTGCAGTTCCAGCTCTCGCGGCATTCGCGCACCCGCCGGCCGTTGTCGGTGATCGCGATCGACCTCAACGGCTTCAAGGCCCTCAACGACACCCTCGGCCACGCCGCCGGCGACGAGCTCCTCAAGGAGGTCGCCGCTGCGCTCGTCGACGCGATGCGCCCCGAGGACACCGTCGTCCGCCCCGGCGGCGACGAGTTCTGCATCGTCCTCCCGGGCACCAGCCCCGAGCATGCCGAGCGCGCGTCGAACGCCGTCCGGGCCGCGCTCGCGGGATGCGGCACCGGCGTCACCTGCGGGATCGGCATCGCCTCGTACCCGCGCGACGCGGTCCACGACAAGGTCCTCCTGCACGTCGCCGACGAGCGCCTCCTCGAGAACAAGGCCGCGATCCGTGCCGGCGGCGGCGCCGCCGCCGCGCTCGCCGCGAGCCGCGCCAGCGCGATCGCGAAGGACTCGACGCCCACCCCGCCGACCCCCGGGCGGCCCGCATGACGTCGGTCCCCGGCAGCACCGCCCGCGCAGCGGTCCTGGACAACGCTCCGCTGATCCGGCGCGTCTCGCGCCGAGAGCTCGCCGAGAACCGCCACGTCTGGTACGCGACGTGCGGCATGTTCTGCCTCTTCGCGCTCGTCACGGCGGCGTCGATCGCCTGGAGCAACACGCAGGACAACGACCGCCTCTACGCCTTCCTCGTCGCGACGATCGTCATCGCGGTCGTCCTGCTGCGCAGCCAGCCGCCCGCGATGGACACGGTCCGCAACCACGCCCTGCTCGCGCTCGTCTACCTCGCGGGCGTCGCCGCGCTGTTCGCGTTCCAACCCGACCCGCAGGTCGCGATCGGCATCGCGGTCTTCATCGGCCCACTCACGGCGGTGCGGCTCCAGGACCGCCGCGCGATCCTCGCCCACCTGGTCGCGATGAGCGCGGCGTTCTACGGCTCCGCGATCGTCGGCGGCCTCACGCACACCCTGAACACCACCTCGATCCTCGCCGCGATCCTGATCGTCTTCGGGACCTGGGCGATGGGCACGTCGTCGGTGGTGACGCTCGAGGCCGCGGAGGCCCAGGGTGATGAACTCGAGCGGCTCGTCCGGCGCGACGCCCTCACGGGCGTCGGCAACCGCCGCCTGCTCACCGAGTACCTCGAGGACGCGCTCCCACGCCATGACCGCACCGGCAAACAGCTCTCCCTGCTCGCCCTCGACCTCAACGGCTTCAAGACCCTCAACGACACCGTCGGCCATGCCGCGGGCGACGAGCTCCTGCGGGTCGTCGCGGAGACCCTGACCGCGTCGGTGCGTTCCCGCGACGTCGTCGTGCGACAGGGTGGCGACGAGTTCTGCGTCGTCCTCCCCGAGACGACGCCCGACGAGGCCCGGCGGACCGCCAACACGATCCGTGCGTCGCTCGCCAAGGTCGACTTCGAGGGGCAGTCGGTGTCGAGTGGCATCGGCATCGCCACCTACCCGGACGACGCCGCCTCGGCCGAGGTGCTGCTGCACCTCGCCGACCAGCGCCTCGGGCAGAGCAAGCGCGACTGACGCCCGCGGAGCCGCAACGCTCCGGAGTCGGGTCGGACGGATCCGAGCGCACGCCTGGCCGCGCGCCGCGGTGGACGCTCTTCGTCCAGACGAGCACCCGACCGTTCGTCCGGGTCACCCCCGGCTCATACTCAACCGGGTGCCCGCGGGGGCCGATGGAAGAGGCGTGTCGATCGCACCCACAGGCCTCGTCGCACGTGTCTCGC
>JAVHXX010000004.1:0-12488 GCA_031119595.1 Patulibacter sp.
TACGTCCGCGGCTCCGGCACGTTCGAAGCGGGTGGCTCCCCGGACCTGCGCCTCGCGGCGATGGGCCACCAGCTCACCTTCGTGCTGCGCCTCCTGCAGACCGAACTCCGCGAGGCGGCCTGATGCAGAACGGACTCGAGCGCATCCTCGACGGCATCTCCCAGGCGCTGAGCCAGGAGATCGCCCCGAAGATCGACGATCCCTACGCCCGCGCGCAGGCGATCTCCGCCGCGGAGCTCATCGAGAACCTCGCCGCTCGCGTCACCTGGCGGCGCGACTACCTCTACGCGTGGATCCCCGACTGCCGTGACGTCGCCCGGCAGGCCGTGGCCGCCGGCGCCCTGCCTGCCTCCGAGGCCTTCGAGCGCGCGATCGCGCTCAGCACCCCGGACACCGTCGGCGACGCCCCGGCCGACGCCGAGGCGTACATCGCCACGCATCTCGAACTGCTCACCGAGCTCATCCGGTGGGCACCCACCGCCGAGGAGCCGCTGCGCGCGGCGATCCAGGCGGTCGTCGACCGGCAGTTCTCCGGCGAGGTCGACCGACTCCGCCGGGCCCCCCAGATCAAGGAGTGACGATGAATCGCTTCATCACCCCCGCCGACGATCGGTACCACCACCAGATCGTCGCCCCCAGCGTGATCGTCGAGCACCAGGTCCCCGCGTGGGCCGAGCGCTGCTACCACGTGCTCTACGTGGGCGACGACCTCATGATGAACTTCGGCCGCGCGATCTACCCGTACGACAACCGCCGCACCGCCTTCGGCTGCGCGTACGTCCCGGGCGCGGTCCATGCAGTCCGAGAGGCCGGCGTCTTCACCTCCGGCGAGGACCCTGACGCCGGCCGTCTCGGGCCCCTGGCGATCGAGTGCCTCGACCCGCTGAAAACGTTCAGCCTCACGCTCGACGGCGACCGCGACCAGTTCGCCTACGACCTCACCTTCACGGCGCGCGGCGCGGCGGTCCCGACGGACCGCAACATCATCGAGCTCAAGGGCGAGCTCGTCACCGACTACATGAACTTCTTCCAGTCGGGGCTCTACTCGGGCACGGTCTGGGTCGAGGGGCGCGAGTACACCGTCAAGGACCGCGCGGGCTTCCGCGACCGCGGCTGGGGCATCCGCAAGCACGAGGGCGCGCCGCGCCGCGGCTTCGTCCTCTTCGCCGCCGTCGAGTTCGCCGAGACCACCCTCTACCTCCTGCTCTACGAAGCGGCCTCCGGGCGCCGTGCCTTCACGAACGGCTGGCTCGTGGGCGTCGACGGCATCGTCGACACGGTCGAAACCATCGACCACGACCTCGACGTCGATGCCGCGAAGCTCGTGACCGGCGGGTCGATCGACCTCGGCTTCACCTCCGGCACCACGCGCAAGCTCACCTTCGACGTCGACAACCGCACGTTCCTGAAGGCCGGTGGCTACGCCGCCGATCTCGCCACGGTGCCGCAGGGCTACTCGAAGTACGACCTCTCGGATGCGTCGGTCGTGGCGTGGCTCAACGGCCAGAACGACAACGGCTGCACCGCCACCCTCGACGGCGAGCCCGGCCACGGCCTCATCGAGACGGGCATCGGCACGCACGTCCGGTACGACCCGGAAGGGGCCGCCTCGTGAGCGGGCCGACGTCGGTCGGCGAGCTCCTCGCGGACGCCGCCCTCCGCGCCCCGGACGCGTTGCTCGTCGTCGGCGAGCACGAGGGCACCACCGCGGACCTCGACCGAGCCGCCGACGTTTGGGCGCGGCGCCTCGCGGCCGCGGGCGTCCTGCCCGGCCAACACGTCGGCATCCTCCTCGACCCGCGGATCGAGCTGCTCGAGGTGATGTTCGGGGCGGCGCGCCTCGGTGCCGTCGTCGTGCCGATCAGCGACCGCCTCAAGGCCGCCGAGCTGCGGTTCCTCGTCGCCCACGCGGACCTCACCTTCCTCGTCACCACCGACGCCGGCAAGCCCTTCGTCGACTTCCCCGAGCTACTCGACCAGGGCCTCGGCCTTCCGGGTCCCGACGGCCGCCGCCCGGCCGCGCCGCTGCTCCAGCACGTGGTCATGCTCGGCGAGGACCGCCCGGGGTACACGTCGCTGGCGGAGCTCGACCAGCTCGTCGCGGCGGACCGCTCGGTCGACGTGCGCGTGGCCGCCGGTGCTGCGGCCGTGCGCCCCGAGGACCCCGCGTACGTGATGTACACGTCGGGGACCTCCGCGGATCCGAAGGGCTGTCTGCTCAGCCACGGCGCCTGGGTGCAGCAGGGCGCGGCCATCGGCCGCGACCGCTACGAGCTCGACCGCGACTCGATCTTCTGGACCCCGCTGCCGCTGTTCCACAACGGCGGCATCGCCACGCTCATGGCCTGCCTCGACGCGGGCTGCGGGTACATCCACACGGGCCGCTTCTCGGCCGACCGCGGCATCGACTTCCTCGCCCGCTATCGCTGTACCCACGCGATCCCGACCTTCGAGACGATCTGGCTACCGATCCTCGAACATCCGCGCCGCGACGAGTACGACCTCTCGACCCTCCAGGTGGTGCTCAACGCGGGCACGCCGGAGTCGCTGCGGCAGATGCAGGCGAAGCTCCCGTGGGTGACGCAGCTGTCGAACTACGGCAGCACCGAGGCGACCGGCCACATGTCGATGGCGACCCGCCAGGACGACCTCGTCGCCCGGACCGAGACCTGCGGGCTGCCGCTGCCCGGCATGGAGGTGCGGATCGCCGATCCCGAGACGGGCGCCCTGCTCCCGCCGAACGCGCGCGGCGAGATCCAGTTCCGCGGCACGATGTGCTTCATCGGCTACTACCACGCCGCGCCCGGCGTGGCCGAGGCCGCCTTCACCGACGACGGCTGGTTCCACACCGGCGACGCGGGCACCGTCGACGAGACCGGCCACATCGCCTTCCACGGCCGCCTGAAGGACATGCTCAAGGTCGGCGGCGAGAACGTCTCCGCCGCCGAGGTCGAGGCGTTCCTCATCACCCATCCGGCCGTGCGCCTCGCGCAGGTCGTCGGTGCGCCGGACGACCGCTACACCGAGGTGCCGGTCGCCTTCATCGAGCTCGTCCCGGGCACCACGCTCACGGAGCAGGACGTCATCGACGCCTGCATCGACCAGATCGCCACCTTCAAGATCCCCCGCTACGTGCGGTTCGTCGACGAGTGGCCCATGAGCGGCACGAAGATCCAGAAGTTCGTCCTCCGCGAACGCATCGCCACCGAGCTCCAGGACGCCGGCCAGACGCTCGCACCCTCGCCGAGGGCGAGCTCGGCGAGCTGACGGAGCGGGGCGGTCACTCCGCCCCCCCTCCACCGACCGGGGGCGACCGCCCACCGTGCTGGCGTCGATTTCGCCCGTGAGACGGGGCTTCGGCCCTTTCGGAGCCGTGGCCATGTCACCCCGTCAGAGCAATGCTCATTGACAGGAGTGCTCACTCCTATTTAATGGCGCCGCGCCGTCATCCGGCGGCGCACACGTCCCACCGTTCAGCGTTCTGGCGGTGCGTTGTCCCGATGCCGCACCACCCTGACTCCCCCGGCTGAATACGTCCCAACGGAGTCCCCCTTGTCTCGTATGTCCCGCCGGTCCTGGCTGCAGGGTTCACCTGCCGCCGGCCGCCTCAACCGCGCCCACCGTTCGCTGCGCGCCGCGCTCGCGACGACCGCGCTCGCGCTCGCACTGCCGGCCGTCGCCGCCGCCGCGCCGGCCGCTCCGACCGGCCTGCAGGTCAACGCCACCGGCCCGAAGCAGGTCGCCCTCACCTGGAACGCGTCCACGACGCCGAACATTACGGGGTACACGATCTACCGAGGGAGCACGGCCATCGCGATCGCCGATCTCAACTCGCCGAACTACGTCGACACCTCGAGCTCGCTCGTGAACGGCACGTCCTACACCTACTCCGTCGACGCGTTCGACGGCAGCGGGCACAGCACGCACGCGACCACGGTCTCGGGCACTCCCGTCGCGGCAGCACCGTCCCCGCTCGTGGGATGCAGCGGCACGGTCGCGTTGGCACCCGGGCATTACACCCTCGGAACGAACCTCACCGCCGCGGCCGGCAAGCCCTGCTTCACCTTCGGGACCGGCTCGAACCTCTCGCTCGACTGCGGCGGTCACAGCATCACCCAGGCCGGGTCCTCGCCCAACGTGATCATCAACGGCGTCGACAAGTTCCTGTTCACGAACTGCAACCTGAGCCAGACCTCGTCCGGTGGCCGACTGCTGGTCGTCAACAACGGGTCGTACGGCGCGTTCCTCGACAACACGTTCAGTTCGCCCACCGGCTCCGGAAACGGCGGCGACTCGCTCGACTTCCAGACGTCTCCGCACGCGGTGGTCGGCGAGATCAACCACGGGAACACCTTCACCAACGCCTACGTCGAGGCCAACAGCTCGCCGTACACGTACGAGGGCTACAACACCTTCACGGACAGCGGCAGCACGAACGGTGTGGCGTCGTTCCTCACGCGGAGCAACTACAGCACCGCCGTCGGGAACTCGATCGACGGCGGCAGCCCGACGTCCCCGAGCCTCGACAACGGCTTCCAGCTGAACGGGCCGAACACCCACATGACCGTGAGCTCGAACACGATCAACCATCTGTACGGCACCGGCATCGAGCCGACCGACACGATGACCTACTCCCACTTCGACTACAACACGATCTCGAACGCGGTCTACGCCGGCATCGGTGAGTACTGGGACACCGACTTCCACGACAACTCGGTCATCGGAAACCAGATCGACCACGTGCAGCACGCGTTCATGTTCAGCGTGGCGTGGGACCACTCCGACGACGGCACCCCGTACCACCCGTCGTCGTACTCGGTCTCGAACAACCTGTTCTCCGGGAACGTCTGGACCTACCCGTCCGCCACGACCGACCCGACCAGCGCGATCCGCTGGGAACTCTCCACCGAGCCGGACGGCTCGCCCCTGCAGCTGCCGATCTCGGCCACCGGGAACGTGTTCACCGGCAACGACTTCGGTCCGTACACGCTGGCCTCGAGCTTCGAGTCCTCCGGGGCGACGAACGTCTCGTCGTCGACCGGGAACTACTGCCTCTCGAGCGTCGCGATCCAATGCATCGGCAAGCCGATCATCACGGCGGGCACCGCCCCGAGCCGAAACACGGACGGGTCCTACGCGCTGCGTGCGTACGTCGATCCGAGCGGCGCCGACACCTCGTCGACCGCCATCCAGTACGGCAAGACGACGAGCTATGGGACCACCACGAGCGCTTCCCAGGTGCTCCGTGGTCACCCGGCGCAGATCGGCATCACCACGAGTGTGCTCTCTCCCGCGACGACCTACCACTACCGCGCAGTGGTCACGAACGCGTATGGCCTGACCATCGGCCCCGACCAGACGTTCACCACGCCCTGATCGACGCGGACGAGCGCTGACCCGCGCTCGCAAGCTCCGGCACGCCGCGCCTCTTCGGCGCGGCGTGCCCCGGCCGTGGCCGCTATTCCGGCCGTGCCTCCGGCAGGCCCTGCAGGATCACGTCGATGCCGTCGCGCATCGTGCCGTCCATGACCTCGATGACGTTGCCGTCGGGGTCGGCGACGTAGCTGATCTGGCGCGGCCCGAGGTCGAGGATGTGATCCCAGACGCGCGTGCCGCCCGCGGCGACGACGCGCTCGATGGTCGCGGCGACATCGTCGACCTGGATGCCGAAATGCATGAGGCCCAGCTCGGACGGGTGCGGCCGCTCGCCGAACTCGGGCTTCGGGTGGAGGAACTCGAAGAGCTCGAACACCCCGGGGCCCACGGCGATGAAGGCGACGCGGTAGGCGGCACCCTTCGGGCCGCCGAGGACCTGCTCGGCACCCTCACCGTCGACGGTCCACGCCTTCGTGAGCCACTCGGCATCGAAGGCGTCGATGTAGAACTGCGCGGACCGCTCGAGATCCGCGGTGCGGATCCCGATGTGGTGGTGTGCGTTTGGCTGCGTGGCCATGGTGCTCCTTCGCCTCTGCGGGGCGGCGGCCGGGGTGGGCGCGCCACCCAGCGCACCCACCCCGCCGGCCCCCGCGGCTATGGCGTCGTGCCGGGGTTTGCTTCGCGGATCAGGACGATCGCGTCGCTGATGGACGCGTCCATCAGCTCGATGACGTTGTGGTCCGGGTCGGACACGTACATCACGCTCTTGGAGCCGACCGAACCGATCTCCTCCCACACGAGATGTCCGCCGGCGGCGAGCACGCGCTCGACCGAGGCGGGGACGTCGTCGACCTGGATGCCGAAGTGCATGAGGTTCAGGGTCGAGGGCGCCGCGCGCTCGAACGGCACCTGCGGCGACTCGAACTCGAACAGCTCCAGCACGCCCGGGCCCACGCCGACGTGCGCGATGCGGAACCGCACACCCTCGGGCTCGCCCATGATCCGGGCGGCCTTCGGGCCGTCGCGGAGGAACGGCTTCACGAGCCACTCGCCGTCGAAGGCGTCGATGTAGAACTGCGCGGCATCCTCGATGCGCTTCACGCGCAGGCCGATGTGGTGCGTCGAATCGGCGGGCATCAGGCGGTCAGCTTCTCGGCGACGATGCGGTACTCGTCGACCACGGAGGTCGGGAGGACGTAGCCGTCGAGGTCGCGGATCGCGTCGAAGTGATCGGCGACGTCCTCGATCGACGGGGCTTCCTCGGTCTCGCCGCCCCAGCCGTCGGCGACGCCGATGAAGACCCGCGCGAAGCGGCCCGCGAGCGCCGAGTAGAACTCGCCGGTCACCGGGCAGTCCTCGCTGGCGAGGAAGAGCGTGAGGGGCGTGACCATCTCGGGGCTGAACCGGTCGGCGAGCTGTTCCTTGTAGGCGCGGCTGCCGCCCTGCGCGGCCTGGTCGCCGGGGATCGGCGTGCCCTGCGAGATCGTGGTGCTCGCGTTCGGGAGGATGGCGTTCGCCTTGATCCCGAACGGCTCGCCCTCGATCGACAGCGCGCGGGTGAGGCCGAGCACGCCGGCCTTCGCGGCGCAGTAGTTCGCCATCGCCGGCATGCCGAACGTGCCGGCGTTCGAGGCGGTGTTCACGATGCGGCCGTAGCCCTGCTCGCGCATGTGCACGATCGCCGCGCGGCACACGTTCACGGCGCCGAGGAGGTGCACGCCGAGCATCGCGTCGAAGTCGTCGCCCGAGAGGTCGTGGAACTCGCCGGGGCGCAGGAAGCCCGCGTTGTTGACCACCACATCGATGCCACCGAAGGCATCGAGCGCGGCCTGCACGATCTCCGCGCCACCCTCGGGCGTGGTGAGGTCGCCGTAACTCGCGACCGCCTGACCACCGGCGTCGACGATCTCCTGGACGACCGCGTCCGCCGCGGACGGCTCGGCTGCGGTGCCCGGCCGGTCGCTCACGACGACCGCGGCACCGCGGCGCGCGAGCTCGAGCGCGTACGAGCGGCCGAGTCCGCGACCGCCTCCGGTCACGATGGCGCGGCGGCCCTTGAAGTCGACAGTGCTCATACGGCGTCTCCTTCGCCGGCGGGCTGGCCGTCGACGGTCTCTCCGGGCTTCAGGCCCCAGAACTCTCGATAGGTGGCAAAGCCCTCGGGGAGGGATCCGCGACCGAACGACCCGTCGCCGTCGATCTTGCCGTGCGGCCAGTTCATCGGGCCCTGACGACGCGGGTGCTCCTTCGCCGCGGTGCCGTACCAGAGCAGGTGCCGACGGGTGTCGAAACGCCACTTGCCGTCCGGGCAGCGGACGTAACGGTCCTGGTACAGCAGGGTCTGCTCCACCCAGACCGTCTTGCGATCGGTCTGCGCCCAGCAGTACACGTGTCCACGGGCGTGATCCTCGTCGTCGAATTCCACAAGATGGTTCCCGACGAAGTGCACGGAGGCGGTGGAGGAGCGGAAGAAGCGGTCGACGCCGCTCTCGAAGGTGTGGGCGTCGAGCTCGGGGAACTCGGCAGGAGTGTCCCGCTCAGCCCACAGATCCGGGAAACCGTCGAGGTTGCGCGTGTCGATCAACAGGGCGTACCGCAGCGGCAGATCCTTGATCTCCGCCAGATCGATGAGCCGCTGCAAGCGGGCTTCGGACTCCGTCGACATCGTGCCTTTCCCTTGTTCGAGCGCCGGGGAATCGTTCCCGGCTCGTGAACCTTGTGTGCCAAGCGTCCACTTTCGGGCATACTACAGAATCAAACGACTGATTGGTTGACGCTCGTCCACCGGGGCGAGGCCTGCGATCAGCGGATTCGAGGAGAGCACATGAGCCATGCAACCCTGACCGACCTCCGTCGGCACCAGCAGTTCTACATCGGTGGCGCCTGGGTCGATCCGAGCGGCTCCGGCCTCGTGAAGGTCGTCTCCCCGGCCACCGCCGGCGAGCAGATCGCGACCGTCCCCGAGGCCACGACCGCCGACGCCGACGCCGCCGTCGCCGCCGCGCGCGAGGCGTTCGACAAGGGCCCGTGGGCCACCCTCACCCCGCTCGAGCGCGCCGCGCACGTGACCCGCATCGTCGAGGAGCTCGAGGCTCGCCGCGACGAGCTCGTCGAGATCCAGTCGGCCGAGATGGGCATGCCGACGATGGTCTCCAACGGCCACTTCGACATGGCCCTCACGACGGCTCGTGTCTTCGTCGAGGCGGCCGACAAGGTCGTCGTCGAGGAGACCCGCACCCACATCGGCGGCACCGCGATCGTGCGCACCGAGCCGGTCGGCGTCCTGCTCGGCATCGTGCCGTGGAACGCGCCCCTCGTGCTCGGCATCCTCAAGCTCGGCGCTGCGCTCGTCGCCGGCTGCACCGTGGTCCTGCGCCCCGCCATCGAGGCGCCGCTCGTGCCGCAGCTGCTCGCCGAGGCGATCGAGGCCGCCGGCCTCCCGGACGGCGTCGTCAACATCCTCCCCGCGGACCGCGAGGTCAGCGAGTACCTCGTCAAGCACCCCGGCATCGACAAGGTGTCCTTCACCGGCAGCACGCCGGTCGGCAAGGAGATCATGCGCCTCTGCGCCGACCGCGTCGCGGGCGTGACGCTCGAGCTCGGTGGCAAGTCGGCGATGATCGTCCTCGACGACGCCGACGTCGACGTCGTCGCCCAGAACGTGATCGGTGCGGCGTGCTTCGGCACCGGCCAGGTCTGTTCCGCGCTCACGCGCGTGGTCGTCGCGAAGAGCCTCGAGGAGAAGCTCACCGCCGCGATCTCCAAGGCGATGTCCGAGACGACCGTCGGCGATCCGTTCGCCGAGGGCGTGATGGTCGGCCCGCTCGCGACCGCCGCGCAGCACGCGCGCGTCACGAAGTTCATCGAGGTCGGCAAGTCGGAGGGCGCGACCGTCGCCCACGGCGGCGGCGTCCCGGAGGGCCTCGGTGGTTGGTACATCGAGCCGACGCTCTTCACCGGCGTCACCACGAAGATGACGATCGCCCAGGAGGAGATCTTCGGGCCGGTCGTCTCGATGATCACGTTCGAGACCGAGGACGAGGCCGTCGAGATCGCCAACGATTCGCGCTTCGGCCTCCACGGCGCCGTGTTCACCGCGGACAGCGACCGCGGCGTCGCGATCGCCCGCAAGATCCGCGCGGGCACGTTCGGCGTGAACCACGTGCTCCCGTCGACCCTCTTCCCGTACTCCGGGTGGAAGGAGTCCGGCCTGGGCATCGAGGGCGACATCGAGGGGATCCTCGACTGCATGCACACGAAGCAGATCATCGTCGGAGAGGTCTGATGATCGTCCGCATCGGCAACGCGCCCCGCGCCGCCGGCACGACGGTCGAGGAGTTCCAGACCCACTGGAGCTCCGGCCACGCGGATGTCGCCCGGCAACTGCCGGGGCTCCGGTCCTACCTGCAGAACCACGCCGTCCTGCAGGACGGCCTTCCGCTGCTGCCCTACCCGGGCTTCGACGCGTGCTCGGAGATCGAGTTCGACAGCCTCCAGGCGATGGACGACGCGTTCGCGTCCGAGCATTTCCAGGAGGCGGTCACCGCCGACGAGCAGGGCTTCATCGACCAGTCGCGGTTCACGAACATCCTCGCCGAGCGGCGCGTGGTGAAGGCCGGCGCCGAGCCGACCGACGGGGTGCGGCTGCTCTCGTTCTGGCGGGTCTGCCCGGGCGCGACGCCCGAGCAGGCGGCCCAGCTCCTCGCGGACGCCCCCGTGCCGGACACGGTGATCCTCCACGAGCAGCTCGTCGAGATCCCGGGCGCCCACGACGGCCGCAAGCCGAGCATCAACCAGGTCGTCGACATCCTCGTGTTCCCCACGACGGACGACGCCCTGGCCCACCTGCAGTCGATCGACTCGAACATGACCATCTGGTCGCTCGGATCGATTGCGCAGGCCACCGGCCGTCTCATCGGCCATGTCATCCCCGTCGTCGACCGAGAGGGTCGGATCTGATGCGTGCAGCAGTTCTCACGGAGGCCGGTCGACCACTGTCGATCGAAGACGTCACCGTCTCCGCCCCGCTCCCCGGCGAGGTCCTCGTGAACGTGAAGGCGAGTGGTCTGTGCCACAGCGACCTCACGGTCATGCAGGGCAAGCAGTCCCATCCGGTCCCCGTGATCATGGGTCACGAGGCCGCAGGTGTGGTCGAGGCCGTCGGCGAGGGCGTCACGTACGTCTCGCCCGGCGACCACGTCGTCACCTTCCCGATCCCGTTCTGCGGGGAGTGTCGGAACTGCCTCCTCGGCCGTCCGAACATCTGCAGCGCGTCCCCGAATCGCACCCCGGACCAGCCGGCCCGGATGACGATCGGCGGCGAGGCGGTCGGGACGTTCGCGCTCGTCGGCGGGTTCGCCGAGCAGCTGCTCGTGCACGAGCGCACGCTCGTGAAGATCCCGGAGGAGATCCCGTTCGACCGGGCTGCCCTCATCGGGTGCGGCGTCGTCACCGGTGTCGGCGCCGTCGTGAACACCGCGAAGGTCGCGCCCGGCGAGACCGTCGCCGTGATCGGCTGCGGTGGTGTCGGCCTGAACGTGGTCCAGGGCGCGCGCCTCGCGGGTGCTTCGCGGATCATCGCCATCGACATGGTCGCCGACAAGCTCGACCGCGCCCGTCACTTCGGTGCCACGGACGTGATCGATGCGAGCGAGGGCGACCCGGTCGCCGCGGTCCAGGAGCTCGCGGGCGGTGTCGACCACGCGATCGAGGTCGTGGGCCTGGCGTCGACGTTCGAGCAGGCCTTCGGGATGCTCGGGCCGGGCGGCACGCTCACGCTGATCGGCTCGCCGCCGGAGACGGCCGCGGGTTCGCTCAACCTCCTCACGCTGCTCTACGAGCGGCGCGTGCAGGGCAGCCTGATGGGGTCGGCGCGGTCGCGCGTCGACATGCCGCGGATCGCCCAGCACTACCTCAACGGCACCCTCGACCTCGAATCGCTGATCTCCGCCCACATCACCCTCGACCAGGTCAACGCCGGGTTCGAGGCGATGCTCGGCGGCGGCGTCGCACGGAGCGTGATCTCCTTTGTCTGAGCAGACCGAACTCAACATCGGCCTCTACTACGAGCTGCGGAACCCGCAGTTCAAGGAGCGGTCGTGGGAGGACCTCACGGAGGCGGTCGTCGAGCAGGCGGTCCTCGCCGACGAGCTCGGCTTCGACTCGTTCTGGTCGTCGGAGCACCATTTCGCTCCGGACGGCGAGACGCCGACCCCGCTCATGCTCGCTGCCGCCGTGGCGGCCCGCACGAAGCGGATCCGGCTCGGGACCGACCTGATGGTGCTGCCGCTCCATCACCCGGTGCGGCTCGCGGAGGACGCGGCGTTCCTGTCGATCCTCTCCCGCGGTCGCTTCGACCTCGGCCTGGCCGCCGGGTACGTCGAGGAGGACTTCGAGGCCTTCGGGCAGAAGCTCTCGTACCGCCCGAGCCTGATGGAGGAGGGCATCGAGATCCTCAAGAAGTCGTGGTCGGGCGAGCCGTTCTCGTACTCCGGGAAGCGGTGGACGTTGCCCGAGGTGACGGTGCTCCCCGTGCCGCGCCCGGAGAACCGGACGCGCCTGATGATCGGCGGGTTCGCGCCGGCCGCCATCGCTCGTGCGGCCAAGTACGGCGACGGGTTCATGTGCGCGTCGCTCGAGGGCACCGCGCAGATCTACCTCGACGCGCTGACCGAGGCCGGCAAGGACCACTCCGAGGGGTGGATCTCGGCGTCGGCCTGGTGGGTCGTGGCGGAGGACCCGGAGAAGGTGTGGGCCGAGATCGGCAAGCACGGGCTCTACCAGGTCAACAAGTACGTGGCCGCGGGCGTCTTCGGCGACATGCCGCTGTTCACCGATCCGGCCGATCTCCTCGAGCGCAAGCAGTTCGAGATCCATGACGGCGCGAGCGCCGTCGCCCGGCTCAAGGAGCTGAAGGCCGACTACCCGCAGCTCGCCGACCTCCACATGTTCGCCGTCCTTCCCGGCGAAGAGGTCGAGAGCGCGGGTGAGCGCGTGGAGTACGTCGCGAAGACGGTGCTCCCGCACTTCACGAGCGTCGACGCCTCGCGGTAGTCGACCGGTCTCCGGCGGCACCTGGGTGGGTGTCGCCGGAGGCGCGGCTGCCGCCCGGG
>JAVHXX010000004.1:12588-22599 GCA_031119595.1 Patulibacter sp.
CAGCGACGTCGTCGTCGGTCCGGCACCGGGTGCCCCGCGAACCGAAAGCGGTTGCAAATGGGGCCGAAATGCGCAGTTTTCACAACCCGATCCGGTTGCAAGAGCCGAAGGGGCGAAATAGGAGTGCTCCGCGGGTTCGCTCGGCCGTCACCGCGCTGAAGGCGGCGCGGGTGATCGGAGCGGCTCGGCGCTGACGGCGGCGCGAGCGATCGGGCGGCGCAGGCGATCCGGGCGGTACGGCGCCTCGGCGTCTCGGCGGTTGGGCCTCTGGGGTGCCACTAGGCTGCGCTGTAACTGTTTAGTTACGTTCGTCTGGAAGGCATCCCATGCAGCAACGCACCCTTGGCTCACAGGGCCTCGTCACCTCGGCCCTCGGCCTCGGCACGATGGGCTTCACCATGGCCTACGGGCAAGGCAGCACCGAGGCGGACGCGATCGCCACGATGCGGAAGGCGCACGAGCTCGGGGTCACGTTCTTCGACACCGCGGAGCTGTACGGCGGCGGGACCGGGGCGAGCGAGCAGCTCGTCGGCAAGGCGCTCGCACCGGTACGCGACGAGGTGGTGATCGCGACGAAGTTCGGCTTCGACATGTCCGACCCGACCTTCGCCGGGCGCGACAGCCGCCCCGAGCACATCCGCGAGGTCGTCGAGCACAGTCTCCGCTACCTGGGCACCGACCACATCGACGTGCTGTACCAGCACCGCGTCGACCCCGACACGCCGATCGAGGACGTCGCGGGCGCCGTGAAGGAGCTGATCACCGCCGGCAAGGTGAAGTACTTCGGACTGAGCGAGGCGGGCGTCGACACGATCCGCCGCGCCCACGCCGTGCAGCCGGTCTCGGTCCTGCAGACCGAGTACTCGATCTTCGAGCGCGAGATCGAGGTCGACGTCCTTCCCGTGCTCCGCGAACTCGGCATCGGCTTCGTGCCGTACTCGCCCCTCGGCCGCGGGTTCCTGATCGGCGACCCGAAGCCGGCCTCCGAGTATCCCTCCGACGACATGCGCAGCTGGGACGAGCGCTGGCAGCCCGGCAACTTCGAGAAGAACGTCGCAGCCGTCGAGCAGCTCCGCGCGCTCGCGGCCGAGAAGGACGCCACCGTGACCCAGCTCGCGCTCGCCTGGCTGCTCGCCCAGGGCGACGACATCGTCCCGATCCCCGGCACCCGCAGCCAGACCCGCCTCGCCGAGAACATCGGCAGCGCCGACGTCGCCCTGACGACCGAGGACCTCGCACGGATCGACGAGATCCTCCCCCACGGCTCGTTCGGCGGCCGCTACCCGGAGGCGATGCTGCCCACGTGGTGACACGAACACGGCCCGGCGACCCAACGGAGAGGTCGCCGGGCCGTTGCCCATGTGTGTCATCCGAACCGACCGGCCCGGTGGGCTCTCGTCGCCACCGGGCCGTTCGGTCGTGTGATCGATCCGGCGCGTTGTCCCGACGCGTGTTCCCGAACCCGTGCGCTTTCCTGGCCTAGGCCTGGGAGCGCGACGCCAAGTAGGACTCCTCCAGCTCGCGGATGCGACCGGCCATCTCGTCCGACGGCCCCTGGAGCACGATCTCGCCGTCCCGCATCACGTAGACGCGATCGGACACCGACAGCGCGGACTCGACCTTCTGCTCGACGAGCAGCACGCCGATCCCGTGCGTCGAGGCGGCGTCACGGACCGCCTGGAGCAGGCGCTTCACGACCAGCGGGGCGAGCCCGAGCGACAGCTCGTCGATGAGCAGCACCTTCGGCTTGCGGCTCAGCGCCCGCGCGAGCGTGACCATCTGCTGCTCGCCGCCGGAGAGGAGACCGGCGGGCCGGTTCATCAGGGCCTTGAGCTCCGGGAAGGTGGTCACAGCCTCGTCGAGGTCCGTGCCACCGACCCGCAGGTTCTCGGCCGTCGTGAGCCGCATGAACACCGACCGCTCCTCGGTCACGAACGCGAGACCGTCCTTCGCACGGGCGTGCAGCGGATCGGTGCGCGTCTTGCCGGTGAGGAGCACCGCGCCGCCGAGCGGCGCGATGTCACCGGCGAGCGCCAGCAGCGTGGTCGTCTTGCCGGCACCGTTCGGGCCGATCAGCGCGACGACCTCGCCGGCGTTCACCTGCAGGTGCACGTCGCGGACGAACGGGTGCCCGTGGTACCCGGCCGACAGGTTCTGGGCTTCGAGCAGGGCGCTCATGACGCGGACCCTCCGATCGGGCTGAGAGACGGCGCGGCGACGTCGCCGTCCGGCGCGGTGGTCGCCCCCAGGTACGCCTCGATGACGGCCGGGGTGCGGCGGATCTCATCCGGCGAGCCGGCCGCCAGGAAGCGGCCCGTCTCGAGGACGACGATGCGATCGCTGATGTCCATCACGAACCGCATGTCGTGCTCGACGAGCAGGATCGCCAGCCCGTGCGCAGCGAGCAGCCGCACCACGCGCTCGAACTCGCGCGTCTCCACGTCACCGAGACCGGCAGCCGGCTCGTCGAGGAGCAGGATCGAAGGCTCGGACGCGAGCGCGCGGGCCACCGCGACGAGGCGCCGCTGCCCGTAGGGAAGCTCGTCGACCCGCAGGTCGAGGAGGTCGAGCAGCCCGAACTCACGCACCGCGAGCGATGCCAGCGGCCCGAGCTCCGGCCGCTTGGGCCGGACGAGGTCGCGGTAGTAGTCGCGGGTGTTGCCGTCGTCGGCGCCGACGAGGAGGTTGTCGAGGACCGTGAGGCTCTCGAACAGCTCCAGCGACTGGAACGACCGGCTCAGGCCGAGCCGTGAACGCTTGTAAGCCTGCAGCCCCGACAGCGATTCGTCGTTCACCCGGATCGCACCGGTCGACCCGACGAAGCCGGTGATGGCGTCGATGGTCGTGCTCTTGCCGGCGCCGTTCGGACCGATCAGGGCGACGATCTCACCGGGGCTCACCGTGAGCGAGACCTTGTCGACCGCGAGCACCCCGCCACCGAAGCGGACCGAGAGATCCTCGACGGTGAGCGTGGCCGGGGCGACCTGGGCGTCGTCGATGCCGAGCGGCAGCTCGTGCACGCGCGGCGCCTTGACCTTCGACTTGCGCGTGAAGCGGCGGCGGACCCAGTTCGCCTGCCGCACCCAGTCGCGGGCGAGACCGTCGGGCTGGGCGAGGAGGAGCAGGATCAGGACGGTGCCGCTGAGCACCTGCAGCCACAGGGCGCTCGCGCTCGACGAGATCTGGTTCAGCAGCCAGCTGCCGATGCCGCCCGGTGCGAGCTGCGCACCACCCGGCGCGCCGACCACGAAGCCGACACCGCCGACGATGCCGTACGCCACGGCGTAGACCGACTGGATCGGGGTGAACGTGCTCACGTCGACGGCCGCGTTGGCGAAGGCGAGGAGCACGCCACCGAGACCGGCGATGGCCGCCGCGAACCCGAAGGCGTAGAGCTTCGCCCCGCGCACGCTCACGCCGAGGGCAGCCGCGGCACGCTCGTTCGTGCGGACCGCGATGAGTCGACCGCCGGCCGTGCCGCGGCGCACCGCGGCGACGACGAGCGCCGCGAGGATGAACACCACGAACACGAAGATCGTGTAGCGGCGGATGTTGAGGAGCGGGCCGATGTCCGTGCCGAACAGCGACGGCGACGGGATCACGATCGACCCGACCGACGAGGTGAGAGACGTGTTCTTGAAGACCATCTCCGAGGTGACGCTCGCGAGACCAAGGGTGACGATCGCGAGGTTGATCCCTCGCGTTCGCAGCGCCGGGATCGCGAACACCAGCCCGACCACCACCGACACCGCGATGGCGGCGACGAGGGCGAGGAGGAACGGCACGCTGCTGCGCGACATGAGCTGCGCGGCGGTGAGGGCGGCGATGCCACCGAGGGCGACCTGCGCCAGCGACAGCTGGCCGGTGAAGCCCATGACGACGATGATCGAGAGGCCGATCAGCGACCAGGCCGCGGTGACCACGATCGCCTGCATCAGGTTCTCGCTGGAGATGATGTTCAGGAAGACGACCATCGCGATGACCGTGACGACGACGGCCTTCCAGCTCACGCGACCGGTGCCGAGCATCGGCAGGCGCTCGCTGATGTTCGAGCGGCTCGTCACGCCGCCGCCGCGGATCACGAGGAAGACGACGATGATCACGAACGGCAGGCTCTGCGCCGCGCCCGTGAGCGACCAGTAGTTCGTGATGAGCGACTGACCGACGCCGATCACCGTCGCCGCGACGAGCAGCACCGGGAACGACTGGAACGAGGCGAGGAGCACGGCTGCGAGCACGGGGATGATGAGCAGCGGCGTGGAGTCCGGGCTGACGCCGGCGGTCGGGGCGATAAGCATGCCGGCGACCGCGGCGAGCGCGCCGCCGGCGCCCCAGGTCAGCGCGCCGAGGCGGATCGGCGACCAGCCGAGCGTCGCTGCGGCGCGCGGGTTCTCGGAGAGGGCCCGCAGCGCGAGACCGGTCTTCGTGTACTTGCTCGACGCCCAGAGCGCGACGGTCAGGAGGATCGCGATCGCATAGATCACGAGGCGGTCGGCGCTCACGACGACGCCGCCGATGTGGAGGATCTTGGTCGGGAGGAAGGTCCCGACGCTGATCGGCGTGACACCCCAGATGAGGGTCCCGAGACCCTGCAGGATGATCAGCAGGCCGAGCGTGGCGACCGTTCTCGCGAAGGGCGCCCCCGATCCGAGGGGTCGCATGACCAGGAGGAAGAACAGGACGCCCAGGAGCGCGACGGCGGCGGTCGAGACGATGAACGCCGGAGCCGCAGGCAGCCCGTGCACGTCACGGAGGCTGTAGAAGATCAGGCCGCCCAGCATGGCCATGGCCGCGTGGGAGAAGTTGATGACGCCCGCGCCGCGGTTGATGAGCACCACGCCACCACCCAGGAGGGCGTAACCGGCGGCGGCCCCGAGGCCGAGCAAGGCGTATTGGATGAATTCGGTCATTCCGGTCTTTCTAGGTCTGTCACGACCACGGGGGTTGCCGCGACGTCTCCGTCACGGCAACCCCAGTTCACGCGGGCAGAGGGCGTCTGCCTACTGCGCGTTGATGTCGAAGGGCGTGACCTTCGTGTTGGTCACGATCTTGTTGTCGATGATCGACACGGCGTAGTTCTTCATCGAGTTGAATCGCGGGAACTCGGACGGGCCGGCAGCACCGGGCTTCCAGTCGACGAGGCCGAACAGGTCGATCGGGTTGGTCTCCGTCGAGAGGTAGGACTGCAACGACTTCGCGTCGATCGTGCCGCTGACGTTGGCGGCGGCCTTCGCGAAGGCATGCACGGCGAGCCAGACGTTCAGGCTGTTGGCCCAGGACTCGCTCAGCTGCGCGCCGTCGACCCACTGCTGGCCGGTCTGGTTCGTGGCCGCACCGCGCTCGTCGGCGTACTGCTTCATGGCCGGGTTCGACTGGTCACGCGGCGACGGGAACGGACCCGACAGCACGTAATTCTGCCACGTCGCACCCTGCGAGGCGACGGACTTCTCGCCGACCATCTGGTCGTTGCCCATGTAGGTCGGCTTGAAGCCGATCGACTGGCCGGCCTTGATCAGACCGGACTGCGGGGTCGGGCTGAGCATCTGCACGACAGCCGCCGGAGCGAGGGCCTTCGTCTTCTGCGCGTACGGGGAGTAGTCGGTGACGCCCGTGTTCGGGACGGTGACCGCACCCTTCGACGTGACGCCGGTGCCCTGCGTGGCCTTGTTGATGAACTGCGTCAACTGCTTGCAGGACGGGTACTCACACGGCTGCGAGGCGAAGCTCGTGAGGCCGAGCTGCTTCAGGACGCCCGGGCCACCGAGGTAGCCCTGGACCGAGCCGCCGTTGAGCGGGTACACGTACTTGCTCGTGTAGTCCTCGGGGAGGCCCGTGGCGAAGTTGCCGATCGACGGGATGCCCGCCGACTCGAGGAGCGGGATGGTCTGCGGCGTGAAGCCGTCGGACTGACCGACGAGCGCGACCGCCTTCTCCTTGATCGCGTTGCGAGCACACACGAGGGCCTGGCCCTGGTCGTACTTGTTGTTGCAGACGATCAGCTGGAGCTTCTGGCCCTTGACGCCGCCCGCCTTGTTGACCGCCTCGACGGCCGCCTCGGCCGCAGGCTTCATGTCGGCGAAGTCGGCGATCTGGTTGTCGGCGGGGTAGTCCATGAAGATCTTCAGGGTGCCCTTGCCGCCGCCCGAGGACGCGCTGCTGCCGCCCGAGTCGCTGGAACTGCCGCAGCCGGCGACGCCGACGGCCATCAGTGCGACACACGCCGGGGCGAGCGCGACGCGCGCTGGGCTCTTCTTGAATTTCATCGCGGTCCTAGTGGGTGCTGGTGAGGGGGGATCACAGGTGCGAGACCTGGTCGGAAACCGAATGTAACCGCGCTCACACAGTGCGTCAACCAATCGGTTGGTCGCATCTCTAATTTGCCTGCTAAATCGGACTTTTGATTTCGTCCAACGCGACGCGAAAGTGCCGCGAAACCAAACAAACGTCAGGCGGTTATCGAACGCAGGGCAAGCTGGTCTTCGGCGTCCGGTTCCCAGCTGATGGCGCGGGCGTTCGCGGCGATCTGTTCCGCACGGGTGGCACCAGCGATCACCGACGCCACGCCCGCGGTCGCGAGGAGCCCACCGAGGGCGACGTCGAGCATCGCCAGGCCGCGCTCGCGCGCGTAGGCGTCGACGGCCTCGAGCCGGTCGAACACCTCCGGCGTGAGCCACTGGTCGGCCTTCCAGATCGACGGGTCGCCGAACCGGGAGGCGGCGGGCAGGGCTTCGTCGCGGCGGTACTTGCCCGTGAGCGCACCGCTCTCGAGCGGATAGAACGGCAGCAGGCCCACGCCCGCCTCGCGGCACGCCGGCAGCAGCTCGGCCTCGGCCTCGCGGTGCAGCAGGCTGTATCGGTTCTCCGCGGCGACGAGCTCGATGCCGGCGGTGCGCGCGGCCGCAGCGGCCTCGGTGATCTGCTGGGGCGTCGCGTTCGAGATGGCGGCGAAGCGGATCTTGCCCTGGCGGGCGAGGTCGGCGAGGCCGGCCATCGTCTCCTCGATCGGCGTGATGCCGTCGGGGCGGTGGTACATGTAGACGTCGATCGCGTCGGTGCGCAGCCGCTCCAGCGACCCCTCGACGGCCCACGTCATGTAGGCGGCCGAGCCCGGCGCGGCGTCCGGGGCGCCCGGGACCGGCAGGCCGAACTTCGTCACCAGCACGACCTCGTCGCGGCGCCCGGCGAGCGCCTGTCCGAGGAACGCCTCGCTCGCGGTCTCGCCGTAGACGTCGGCGGTGTCGAAGAGCGTGATCCCGGCGTCGAGCGCCGCATCGACCACGGCCTGCGAGGCCGCCGCGTCGATGCGCCAGCCGAAGTTGTTGCAGCCGAGACCGAGGGCCGAGACCTCCGGCCCCGTCGCCCCCAGCCGGCGCGTGCGCAAGGCCTACGCCTCGACGCGCGGGTCGAGCGCCGGGGCCCAGGTCCTGGGCCGGCGGAAGATCGGCTTGGGCTGGAAGCCGAAGTCCGGGTCGAGTTCGCGGGGCGTGACGAGCAGCTCCACGGAGAGGCCCTCGTCGACGGTGAGATAGGTGCCGCCGGCGTAGTCCGGCGGGGGCGTGTTCGACGGATACCCGCGCGCGGCGCAGGCGGCGAACGCCTCCGTCACGACGTCGAGGCGTCGGTGCCCGACCGCCACGTTCATGATGCCCTGGTCGCTGAGGAGGCGATCCTCGGGCTGCGGCCGGCCGACCGGATCGTCGTACCGGACGACCTCGATGAAGCCGTCGCCGGCGGAGACGACGAAGCGCTCCGAGCGCGTGCCCTCGAGCCCCCAGAGCACCTCGTGCTCGGGGCCGTGCAGCTGGACGTCGTCGCGGAGCGTGAGGCCGAGGGTGTCGACCCAGAAGCCGCGGGCGACGTCGAGGTCGGCGACGGAGACCGTCGCGGAGTGGACCGCGGGACCGAGGTCGTAGTAGCGCTCGCGGATGCCGCCCGGCAACCCGGCGTGCTCCTCGATCAGCTCGACCAGGCTGAGCGACCCGGGCTCGCGGATGCAGACGCGCCGCTGCCCCAGCTCGCCGACGGGCGCCGTGAGCGGGTCGACGCCGAGCGCGCCGAGGCGCGCGATCGCCGCGTCGAAGTCGGGAACGACGATGCTCCAGCGGCTCCAGCCGTGATCGGCGGCCGTCCAGTCGGGGCGCAGCGGACGCTGCACCGGCGAGGAGTGATGGAAGAGCTCGAGCTGGAAGAAGTCCTCGCGGCCGACGAGCCAGGAGATGGAGCTGGCGGCGTCGTCCTTCGTCGGGAGCTTCTGGATGCGGGCGAAGTGCTCGCCCCAGAGGAAGCGCGTGCCGGCGTCGGCAAAGCCGAGCCCCTCCATGAACACCCGCACCGAGCGGGCCGGGTCGCTCGTGCAGAGCGCGACCTGGCAGAGGGTGAGTTCGCGTGACTGCTGCATGGCTAGATCCCCAGATCGCGGCCGACGATCTCGCGCATGATCTCGTTGGTGCCACCGTAGATCTGCTGGACGCGCGAGTCGCGCCACATCCGCGCGATCTCGTACTCCTCCATGTAGCCGTAACCGCCGTGCAGTTGCAGGCAGCGGTCGATCACGCGGAACTCGAGCTCGGTCGTCCAGAACTTCACGCCCGCGGCCTCGACCGCCGTGAGTTCGCCGGTGGTCGTCGCCTCGAGGCAACGGTCGACGTGGCTGCGGGCGACCTGAAGCTCGGTCGTCAGTTCCGCGAGCGTGAAGCGGTTCGCCTGGAAGGACCCGATCGGCTTGCCGAATGCGTTGCGCGAGCGCGCGTAGTCGAGGGTGATCCGCAGCGCCTTCTCGGCGTGCGCCACGGCGACGACCGCCATCGACAGGCGCTCCTGCGGGAGGTTGCGCATCATGTAGCCGAGGCCCTTGCCGGGCTCACCGAGGACGTCCGCCTCGGGCACGACCACACCCTCGAAGAAGAGCTCCGCGGTGTCCTGCGCCTTGCGGCCGATCTTGTCGAGCTTGCGTCCGCGGGAGAAGCCGTCGGCCGTCGCCGGGACCACGAAGAGCCCGAGCCCGGACACGCCCTCGCGGACCGTCTTCGCGGCGACCACGACGAGGTCGGCCTGGATGCCGCTCGTGATGAAGGTCTTCGAGCCGCTGAGCTCGTAGTGCTCGCCGGTCCACGTCGCGGTGCTCGCGATCGCGCGCAGGTCCGAGCCGGTGCCGGGCTCGCTCATCGCGATCGCCACGACGGTGTCACCGGTGGTGATGCCCGGCAGCCAGCGCTCGCGCTGCTCGGCGTTCGTGAGCTCCGTGAAGTACGGGAGGACGATGTCGTTCGTGAGCGAGAAGGCATCGGTGCGGGCGCCGGTCGCGACGACCTCCTCGTCGAGGACCGCGTTGAAGCGGAAGTCGTCGAGGTCGGCGCCGCCCAGCTCCGACGGTGCCGAGAACCCGACGAGGCCCTGGTCGGCTGCGGCCTTCCAGAAGGAGCGGTCGATGATCCCGGCCTCCTCCCAGCGGTCGCCGTGGGGCACGGCCTCGCGCAGCAGGAAGCCGTGCGCGGCTTCGCGGAACGCCGCGTGCTCGTCGTTGAAGATCGTCCTGCGCATGCCGGGTGCCTCGGTGCTGGGGTGCTGCGGCCTGCGGGCGTCCACGCGTGTGGCGCTGCCCGGCCGGTGCCGGTAATCTACCAACCGATTGGTTTTATTCGAAGCGACTGCCTGCGGTCGGACGGAGTGATCTACATGTCGGAGCCCAAGGGCGTCCTCGACGGGCGCGTAGCGCTCGTGACCGGAGCCGGCCGCGGTATCGGCCGGGCCATCGCGATCGACCTCGCGGCCGCGGGTGCGGCCGTCGTCGTCAACTACCGGCGCGATGCCGAAGCCGCCGCGAGCGTGGTCGACGCGATCGTCGACGCCGGCGGCCGCGCGGTCGCGATCGCCGCGTCCGTCGGCGAGGTGGCCGAGGTCGACGCGCTCGCCGACGCCGCCATCGAGGCGTTCGGCCCGGTCGACCTCCTCGTACACAACGCGGGCATCGCGAGCCGCGGCCTGTCGGTCGCCGACACGACCCCGGAGGAA
>JAVHXX010000004.1:22609-27191 GCA_031119595.1 Patulibacter sp.
GAACTCCAGCGGGTGGTGAGCGTGCACGCCCTCGGCGCGCACCGGCTCGTCGGCCGCCTGCTCCCCGGCATGCGCGAGGCGGCCCGCGGCGACGTCGTGATGATCTCGAGCAGCGAGGTCAGCTCGATGCAGGCGCTCGGCGGCCCGTACAACATGGGCAAGGCCGCGCTCGAGGCGCTCGCGTTCACCCTCGCGAAGGAGGAGATCGGAAACCACGTCCACGTGAACGTCGTCGCCCCCGGGCTCGTCGCGACCGACATGGGCGACCGCCTCGTCCAGGCGAAGCTCGGCGAGTCGAGCACCGCCGTCCTCGATGCCGGCATGCCGCTCGGCCGCGTCTGCCAGCCGGAGGACGTCGCCAGCGTCGTGCGGTTCCTCGTCTCCCCCGCCGCCGGCTACGTCACCGGCCAGCGGATCGTCGTCGACGGCGGAGCGAACGCCTCGCCGACCGGCTGACGGGACCGCGGCACTCGGGTTCGAGCGCCAACGCGCCGATGGGCTCCGCAACGATGCGGAACTCCCGAGTCCATCTCATGCGCGGCGGCGCGCAGCGCGCCCGCGCCTGCGTGGCGGCCGGCGTCATCGCGGCGTGCGCGGCGGCGCTCGCCCTGCCGGGCACAGCAGGCGCCGCCGACGCCGCCGTGAAGACGGTCGTCGACACCGGGACGGCCGAACAGGTCACGAGCGTCCCGCGGGTGACGCCGATCCCCATCCGCAACGACTTCGACGACCTCGCGGTGCGGCCCGACGGCGCCCTCGTCGTGGCGACCGACGCGAACGCGACCTACACGAAAAGGCGACCCCGCCCGGCCGCGGCGGCTGTGCGGTTCGGTCCGCTCGGCGTGCAGCTGCCGACCCTCTCGCTCGTCGCGCCCGCGGCCCGGGCCGTCACGACGCAGTCCGCGGTGACGCCGACCGGCGCGGTCGTCGCGTGGGCGGTCGGGGAGAAGCATCCGATCGCATGGACGTCGGAGGTGTCGGACGCCGGCGTCGCGTCCGCGCCGGTGCAGCTGTCCGCGGCTGGTCGCATCGGGTGGCCGATCGACGTGGCCGCCGGGAGCGGCGGTGCGGTCGGTGTGCTCTACGGCGAGGCCGCGCCGGACGCGCGGAACCTGGACTCGTATCAGCTCGCCTATCGGGCATCCGGGGCGTCCACCTCCTCGACCTCCTCGGTGCCGTTCGCCGGAGACCGCTCCGCGTTCTACGAATTCCGCGTCGCCCTCGGCGCCGCCGGCGACGGCGCGATCGCGGCCTGGTCGAACGAACGCCACGCGGCTTCCCTCTGGCGAATCGCCCGCGACGGCACCGTCGGGCCCGAGATCCCGGTACGCCTGTCGCGGCACAGCTACGTCGACGTGATGCTCGCGGTCGGTGGTGACGGCACGATCGGTGCGACCTTCGGGGAATCGCTCGACCGGGCCCCGAGTCGCGTCACGCTGGCCCAGGTGGCGCCGGGAGCGAACACCCTCGGACCGCTCGTCCGCCTCACGGCCAGCGACGGAGCCTCGCTCTGGACCCAGGGCGTGGGCCTCGCCGTGGGATCGACCGGCCGACTGCTCGCGAGCGTCGAGGACAGCGGCGGCGCCCAGGTCATCCTCGAGGGATCGGGGGCGTCGTTCACGAAGACGCTCGTGCCCTACGTGCACGACGGGTCGTCCGCCGCGGCCTGGATGCCGGACGGCTCCGCCGTGGTCGTGCTCCAGTCCGACGATCCCACGGCCTACCCGGCGACGACCCACCTCTTCTCGATCCGGCACGCGCCGGGTGCCGCGTTCGGCGCGCCACGGCAAATCGGTCCGCAGCTCGTGAAGGGCGGCCGCTCGTTCTCGCTCCGGTCGCTCGTGCCCGCACCGGACGGCACCGCGGTTCTCGCGTGGGACGCCTACGACGGCCACCGCGAGAGGCTCGCGGTGGCGCGCATCACGCCCTAGACCAGCCGCCGCTCAGGCGCGGCGCGGCAACTTGGGCGCCTCGGTGATCCCCGCGGCGCGGAGCTCCTCGGCGATCTGCTCGCGCAGCGCGACCTTGCGCACTTTCTGGCTGGCCGTGACCGGGAACTCGGTCACGATGCGGACGTATCGCGGCACCTTGAACGAGGCGATCTGGCCCGTGCAGAACTCGACGATGTCGATGTCGATGACGGTCGCCCCCGGCTCGACCTGGATGTAGGCGACGGCCACCTCGCCGTAGCGGGCGTCGGGGGCGCCGACGACGGCGACCTGGGCGACGTCCGGGTGGTTGATGATGTGGCCCTCGATCTCGCCGGCGGCGACGTTCTCGCCGCCGACCTTGAGCATGTCCTTCATGCGGCTCACGAATGCGACGCCGCCGTGGGCCTCGCGGGTGACGAGGTCGCCGGAGAGGAACCAGCCGTCCTCGGTCATCGACTCGGCCGTGGCCTCGGGATCGCGGTAGTAGCCGGCGAAGAGCGTGACGCCGCGGAACAGCATCTCGCCGACGCCGCCGACCTCGACCTCGTCGCGCGTCTCCACGTCGACGACCTTCAGCTCGGCGCCGAGCAGCGGCGCACCCGAGGTGCGCATGCGGTCGTCGAGGGAATCGTGCGGACCGCCGATGCAGATCGACCCGGCCGACTCGGTCGACCCCATCGACGACACCTGCTTGGCCGTCGGGAGACGGTTTTGCATGAGGAGCATGTGCTCGGGCGGGCCGACGTTCATCACCATCCGCAGCGCGGAGAGGTCGGCCTGGTCGAAGCGGGGCTGGTGGAGGATGTCGGACCAGATCAGCTCGAAGGCGGGGAAGGCGTGGGTACAGCGCTGCTGCTCGAGCTGATCGAGGGCCTTCGCTCCCTCGAACGTGCCGACGTGGCTGAAGCACGCCCCGCGCGACATCGCCGCGAGGAGCGCCTGCCAGCCGCCGCAGTGGAACATCGGCAGCGGCGTCCAGAAACGGTCGCCGGGCTGCATCTCGAGGCGCGTCGCGCAGTTCTCGCCCTCGGCGAGGAGCGTGGCGTGCGTGTGCATGCAGCCCTTCGGGTCGCTCGTGGTGCCCGAGGTGTAGATGATCTGCGCGATGTGATCGCGGCCGATGGTCGCCTGGCGCTCCGCGATGTCGGCGTCGCTCACGAAGCCCGCTGCGGCCTCGAGGGTCTCGTCGCCGACGAGGAACACCGGGCACGTCTCGCGGACCTTCGCGTCGTCGATCACGCGCGCGAACTCTTCGGCGGTGAGGAGGATGCTGAGGCCGGCGTGCGTGACCACGTGCGAGAGCTCGCGGACCTTGTTGCGCGCGTTGATCGGCACGATGATCGCGCCGATCCGCATCGCACCGATCGAGATGGCGACGTCGTGGACGGTCGCCTCGCGGCGCAGCAGCCCGACCCGGTCGCCGGACTCGACGTCCGCGGCGAGGAGCACGCGGGCGGCGTCGAGCGTCGCGGCGCGCAGCTCGGCGTAGGTGAGCTCGCCGGCCGGGAACGCCACGGCCGGTGCGTCGGGGGTCGCCAGGGCGAATGCGTCGAGCTGCTCCGGGATCGAACTCCAGCGACGCGACGGGTGCTCGCCTGCGGGCACCGCGCGCTCCGACGGATGGGAGGGAACCGTCATCGGCGTGCTCACGCCACCGGGGCGGCGTCGGCGGCCAGCAGCTGCTTGACCTTCTTCATCTCGCGGAACGAGTAGCCCGCGAGCGACGGATCCGCGAACGGGGTGATGTTCCAGAGGATCACGTCGCGCATGCCGGCCTGCTCGTAGGCCCGGACCTGCTCGGCGATCTGCTCGGCGGTGCCGTGCAGCGTGGAGTTCTTCGCCATCGACCCGGGGATGTGGGAGAGCACGCGCTCGGCCTCCTCCCGCGGGACCTTCGTCGGGATGAAGCTGTGGAAGCCCGAGCCACCCTCGAACGGCGGCGTGGCACCGACCTTCTCGAACGCCTCGGCCGGGAAGAGCACACACAGGAGCCGCACGAGCGGGTGCTCGCAGAGGCGGTCGAGCGTCTCCTCGTCGGGGGCGACCATCGTGTACGCGAGCATCGACGGCGTGATCGAATCGGGGTCGCGGCCGGCCTTCTCCGCGCTCTGCCGGACCACCGCGAGCTTGGCGGCGTAGTCCTCGGGCGACATCATCGTCGGCAGCCAGCCCGTGGCTTCACGGCCGGCGAGGTCGAGCATGCGGGGGCCGTGCGCGGCGAGCCAGAGGTCGGGGTCGCGACCCTCGTACGTCGGCAGGCCCATCACGGCCTGGTCGAGCTGGAAGAACTCGCCCTTGTGGTCGATGGGCTTGTCGGCGGCCCAGAGCTTGCGCATGACGGCGATGCCCTCCTCGAGCCGGCCGACGGGCTTCGACCACTCGATGCCGTACGGGCTCACGTTGAGCCGCTCGCCGGAGCCGAGGCCGAGGATCGCGCGGCCCTGCGAGAGGTGGTCGACGGTGACGATCTGCTGCGCGAGCATCGCCGGATGGCGACGGATGAGATCGGTGACGGAGCTGCCGACCCGGATGCGCTCGGTGGCGGCACCCGCGGCGCCCATCATGGTGAGTGGCTCGAAGTAGGTGTGCGGGTTGTTCTGCATCGCCGCGAGCGGCGTGTACTCCTCGGTCCACACGGAGTCCGGGTGCCA
>JAVHXX010000350.1 GCA_031119595.1 Patulibacter sp.
GGCGGAGACCGAGCCGATCGGGCCGGTCGCCCCCCCCGGTCCCACCGGCCCGGCGGGTCCCGTCGGCCCGGCAGGTCCCGCGGGGCCGGTCGGGCCGACGGCCCCGATCGGCGAGCTCTGGGTGGTCTGGGTGGTCGTCGACGCGGTCAGCGTGATCGGTGTCTCCGTCGACTTGCAGGACTTCCCGCCCGTGAGGATCCGCAGCTGCCCGGCCTTCGATCCCTTCTTGACCGCACACGCGGCGATGCCGGAGCCGGCAGCATGGGCCGGCCCGGCGGCGAGCAGCGGGACGGCGACCGCGAGCACGGTGAACGCTCCGGCGGTGGATCGATGGTCGGATGGGCGGCGCATGGGTTCCTTCCCCGGCGGCGCGGACGCGCCGCAGTTGCCGCGATGGTGCTCCTCAGTCCGCTGGCGCGCAAACACCCGACCGACCCGACGTGACACCGCCGGTATCCCAGACCGGTCAGCCCTCGTGGCCGTCGGAACAGTTGCCCAGCCGGTGCTCGAGCACCGGGATCCAGTGCGTTTCCGGGGGAGTCCCCCCGAAACGACCGAGGGGCCACCCGCGCCGCAGCGCGGATGGCCCCTCGGAGCGATCACCGGCGCCGCGTGGGCGCCGGTCGATCGGGAATCGCTACGCGGTCGGCGCGCCGATGATCTCCATGGCGATCTCGGCGGTCTGCGTGGGCGTGCGGCCCACGCGGATGCCGGCGGCCTCGAGGGCCTCGGCCTTCGCCTTGGCGGTGCCGGCCGAGCCGGACACGATCGCGCCGGCGTGACCCATCTGCTTGCCCTCGGGCGCCGTGAAGCCGGCGATGTAGGCGACGACGGGCTTGGTGACCTCGGACTTGATGTACTCGGCGGCCTCCTCCTCGGCCGAACCACCGATCTCGCCGCTCATCACGATGAGCTCGGTCTGGTCGTCCTCCTGGAAGAGCTTGATCACGTCGATGAACGACGAGCCCGGGACCGGGTCGCCGCCGATGCCGACGATGCTCGAGTTGCCGAAGCCCTTGAGGGCCAGCTCGTTGCCGATCTGGTAGGTGAGCGTGCCGGAACGCGAGACCACGCCGACGTTGCCCTCCTTGAAGAACGACGCCGGGATGATGCCGACGTTCGCCTTGCCCGGCGACAGGATGCCGGGGCAGTTCGGGCCGATGATGGTCGTGCCGGGGTAGTTGGCCTTGACCTCGTTGTACAGCTTGAGCTCGTCGTGGGCCGGGATGCCCTCGGTGATGATGATGACCACCTCGACGCCCGCCTGGGCCGCCTCGAGCGCCGACGCGGCCGCGAACGGCGGCGGCACGAAGATCATGGCGGTGTTCGCCTGGGTCTCCGCGACGGTCGTCTTCCAGTCGGCGAAGACCGGGATGCCCTCGACGTTCTCTCCGGCCTTCTTCGGGTTGATGCCACCGACGACGTTGGTGCCGTACGCGCGGTTGTTGAGCGTGTGGAACGAGCCTTCGCGACCGGTGATACCGGCGACCGCGAGGCGCGTGTCGTTACCGACGAGGACCGACATCAGCTGTTCTCCTTCGCGAGGGCCGTGACCTTCTCGGCGGCCTCGTCCATGGTCTTCGCAGCGAACACGTTCGGGAGCGCTGCGTTCTCCAGGATCTCACGACCCTGGACGTCGTTCGTGCCATCCAGGCGGACGACGAACGGCACCGTCGGCTTGAGGTCACCGAAGGCGGCGATGAGGCCGTTGGCGACCTCGTCGCAGCGGGTGATGCCGCCGAAGATGTTGAAGAGGACGGCCTTGACGTTCTCGTTCGAGAGGATGATCTCGACCGCCTGCTTCACCTTGGCGGCGTCCGAGCCGCCCCCGGCGTCCAGGAAGTTGGCCGGCTCGCCGCCGTGCTGCGCGACGACGTCGAGGGTGCTCATCACGAGGCCCGCGCCGTTGCCGAGGATGCCGATGTTGCCGTCGAGCTTGACGTAGACGACGCCCTCCTCGGCGGCCTTGACCTCGATCGGGTCGGCGTTGGCCTTGTCGCCGAGGTCGGCGTGGTCCGGGTGACGGAACGCGGCGTTGCCGTCGAGGGTGACCTTGGCGTCGAGCGCCTTGACCTGGCGGTCCGGGGTGATGATCAGCGGGTTGATCTCGGCGAGGCTCGCGTCCTCTTCGATCCACACCGTGTAGAGCGCGACGAGGGCGTCGGCGACACCGTCGATCACGTCGTCGGCGGCCTTGCCGTCGGTGGCGATCTTGACGGCGTCTTCCTTGGTGAGGCCGACGAGCGGGTCGACGTGGAAGCGGATGAGCTTCTCGGGGCTCTCCTCGGCGACGGTCTCGATCTCGATGCCGCCCTCGATCGAGAACATCACGAGCGGCTTCTTCGCCGAACGGTCGAGGAGCACCGACGCGTAGTACTCGGTGTCGATGTCGCTGGCGTGCTCGATCCACACCGTGCGGGTGATGTGGCCCTTGATGTCGAGGCCGAGGATGTTGGTCGCGTGCTCACGCGCCTCCTCCTCGTTGGCGGCGAGCTTGACGCCGCCCGCCTTGCCGCGTCCACCGATCAGGACCTGCGCCTTGACGACGACCGGGTACCCGATCTCGTTCGCGGCGGCGACGGCCTCGTCGACGGTCGTGACGGCCTTGCCATCGGACACGGCGAGGCCGTGCTTACCGAACAACTGCTTGCCTTGGTACTCGAGAAGATCCATGAGGTCCCGGGCTCGGGGTTTCACGGGCGCGCAGGACACTGGGGCCGGGCGTGCCCAAACTGGGCTGTCACACCGGAACGTGGAGCACACGTTCAGGCCGACGCCGGGGGACTTTAGTACCCGCTGCAAGCCTCAGGCGGCGTCGCATGCGTCGTGTGCGCGCCGTCACGTCGCGCATCGCCGATCCGCCCGGTACCGCGGGGCGTTCGCACACACGTGAAGTCCGGCTCACCGGCAGGGATGTGGCCCCTGGGTCAAGGGTTCGCGGAGGTTGCGCGCCGCCGCCGCCGTTGTCGCTTTTCACAGGAGCCGCGTGGCTCAGGAGCAGCCCGCGGCGGGCGGGACGCCGTCGCGGCGGCCGTGCCCCACCCGGCGGGGTGGAGCCACGGCCGCCGGTCGACGGACAGCTACGGCTTGAGGGTCAGCGCGATCGCGTTGCCGGAGCCGGCGGTCAGCGGAGAGACGATCCCGTTGAGCGCGCCGCAGCCGCTCAGGTTGCTGATCGAGAACGTGCCGGAGAGGGTGCCGCCGGACGAGAACGAGAACGCGCCCTTGAGCGGCAGCGTGGAGATCTGCGTCGCCTGGCAGTTCGCGCCGCCCGCGAGCTGGATCCCGAACGACGAGATCGAGGGCAGCTTGATCCGCACCTTCTGCGACGCCGTCAGCTGGCCCGCGGCGACGGTGCCGGTGAAGCGGTCGGTCGGCACGAGGCTCACCGACGCCGTCACCGGCAGGAACCCGAGGGCCGTGAGCTTCGCCGACGTCGGAGCGAGCGCCAGGTCACCGGCGAGCTGACCACTCGACAGGCTGGCGGCCGCCTGGATCGAGCCGGTGAGCGGCACCGACCCCTTCACGAGCGTCTTCAGCGTCGCCGAGCCGGTGACCACGTATCGGAAGAACGGATCGCCGGTCGGAGTCGGGGTCGGGGTCGGCGTGGGAGTCGGCGTGGGCGTGGGAGTCGGCACCCAGGTCGGCGTCGGCGTGGGCGTCGGCGTCGGCGTCGGCGTGGGGACGGGCGTCGGGATCGGCGTCGGCCCCCCCATGGGAATCACGATGTCCTGCAGGCGCAGGCTCTGCGCGGGCGACGTCACGGGAGCGCAGTTCACGGTGAGCGTGGCGAGGCCGGTGTCACTCTCGCTGTCGGGATACTTGAACAGCAGCTTGTATCCGCCGACGTCCCACGAGCCCTGGCCGGTCTGCGGGAAGGTGAGCGACGGCAGCGAGCCGACCACGTGGAGGTGCGCCGGGGAGCCCAGCGCCGTGGGATAGCCGACCAGCGACCCGCTGGGCTTGATCGGCAAGGAGCCCGTCGACGAGATGCCCGGCGCCGAGACGGTGAGCGCCGCCTGCGCGGTCGGCGTACCGACGAACAGCCCGCGGTGCAGGTCGACGAAGTCGGTCAGCACGCCGTCGACACCGTCGACGTCGACCGTGAACGGCGTCGTTCCGGTGGGCACACCCTGGGTCACGTATCCCGGGAAGCCCGAGTGGTACGTGATCGCGACGACGCCGTTGCCGTTGTCCGGGAAGTCGCAGGTGTACCGGGCGGTGAGCGTCGCCTCGGTCGGGTCGGGGATCGGCGTGGGGGTCGGCACCGGCGTCGGTGTGGGCGTCGGCGCAGGGGTGGGCGTCGGCACGACGGGGCCGGCGATGGTCGTGTTCTGCGTGGCCGGCGCGAGCGTGCAGGAGACGTCGAAGGTGAGCGGATCGGTGTCGGTCGCCGGGACGCCGTCCGGGTTGTCGATGTCCGGGATGTCGAGGCCGGCGGAGTCCTGGGCCTTCAGCGCGAACGTGAACGAGTCGAACGTGAACGACGGGCTCGCCGACGGCTGCGGGATCGTGATGCCCGGGAACTGCCCGGTGCCGTGGAGGTGGGAGGCGTCCGTGCTCGAGACGGGCTGCTGCGCGAACGTGATGGGCACGGCCACGGCGATGTGCCCGGACGCAGCGATACCGGGCGAGTAGACCGACGTGACGGCCCGCATCGCCCCGCTCACGGTCGACGCGCCGATCAGCCCGAACGCCGCCGAGGTGTCGCCGCCGGTCTCGGCATCGACGTCCACCTTCCATGCGCCGGTGGGCACGCCCACCGGCACCGATGACGGGATCGTGGTGTCGATCGTGAGCGTGAGCGGCTGGGCGTCCTGGAGGTACGGGTACAGACACGCGTAGGTGAGCGTGCTGTGGGACGCGGCCTGGGCGGGGGCGGCAGCGATGCCGGCGGCGATCAGCGCGGCGACGGCCACCGACGGGCGACGACGAGACAGGTGGGACATCGATGGACTCCTGGGGCTGGACAGGCGACTCGGGGGAGCGTCACCAGGAATGGTCGCGCCACCGAGCGTGGCGCACCCGCAGTCTCTCCCACTTCGATCGGACGCGCAAGCGCCCGAGATCCGGGTGGAGCCGCC